>JBAYAL010000160.1:0-4672 GCA_041669825.1 Eubacteriales bacterium
AAAGAAACAAAGAAATAAAAAACATTACTCACTTTTTCATGACAACAAAAAAGTCCGGGATGCCCTGTTGATAGGGCTTTCCAGACTTTTTTTCTCTTCCAACTGTCAAAGACAGGATTATACAATATTTTTACATTTTTCCTATCCAGAAACCGCCCTTAAAATTTTTCGGTTCATAGTATACAACAAATGCCTTTGGACAAAGCTCATCAATAATCTTTATCAATTCTTTCTGACGGTTTCTCTTTGTCAAAACTTCCATCACTAGTCTATCTCCTTCCCTTCCTTGCGCAGTCCAGGAAGTAACACCAAATCCTCTTTCTCTTAACCTTTCAGCAACATTAGATTGAATAGAATCAACTATTACCTGCATTGTAAGATATCCCAAAGCCAACCGCTCTTCTATCATGCTGCCAACATATACACCAAGACCGTATCCTATACAATAAGCTGCAATATTCCAATAACTATCTAAATTATTAAGTATAATCGTCAAACCTGATATATATACAAATACTTCAATTACAGCCAAAGCTGGTGCTAGAATCTTTTGACCTTTAATCATAAGAATAAATCTTATGGTTGAAAGAGATACAAATGTTATATTAATCAAAATTATTATTATTAAGAACTGTATTATTTCTCTCATTTTATCCCCCTTTACTCGTTAATTATGGCTTAACTTATAATTTTATGAATAAAAATTATAATTATTTTACTTGTTATTTATAATTATTATAAATGGCAATATACAAAAAAACTTGTTATTATTTTATCCCTAATAACAAGTTTAACTCTGAGAGTCCAAAAAATAAATTAACTTCATTCTATATAATAAGCAGGTAATAATCAATCCCTTTAATCAAACATATATAAATGTTTTTATTGCCTCAAATGCAAATGTTTGCTATATTTGAAATAATAAATTAAAATTGTCTTTAGGAAGGTGCCTTGAATGAAGAAGATTGCTGTAATAAGTGCTATTCTGGAAGATCCCGAAGGAACACAACAGAAATTTAACGAAATAGTAGCAAATTTCAAGGGGCTTATTCGAGGGAGAATGGGCCTGCCCATGCCAGAAGTAAGTGCTTCCTTAATTTCCATTGCTGTCATAGGGGAAACTGATGATATCAATAACTTAACAGGAAAACTGGGAAAAATACCAGGTATTTCTGTTAAAACAGCAATGTCAAAAAAAGATTATCCTGTTAAAGCAGTTCTTTAAATATTACATAAACAAGCCTAACAGAAAAGATTTTTCATCTAATCTGAAAGGGAAGTTAATTAAATTAGTGTGTTTACTAATACTAGTACTAGTACTAGTATTAGTATTAGTATTAGTATTAGTATTAGCATTAGTATTAGCATTAGTATTAGTATTAGCATTAGTATTAGCATTAGTATTAGCATTAGTATTAGCATTAGTATTACTTTACTAATTCACTAATTTCATCAAAATAAAAACTTTCCTTTATTACTTAAAGGAAAGTTTTTATATGTCCTAGAGGGAGAAAATAATTTATGAAAAAAATTATTGATAAACTTTACTCCGAAAACAATCTAAATGAAAGCGAATTACTCAATTTGCTAAACAACGTAAGCAATAACGAAATAAACTACCTCCATATTAAAGCTATAGAAACTCTTAATAAAACTTACGGCAAAAAAATCTTCTTACGAGGGTTGATTGAATTTACAAATTACTGTAAAAACAACTGTAGCTACTGCGGAATCAGAGCAGGAAACAAAAAATGTCAGAGATATAGGCTGTCTGAAAAAGAAATCCTAGCAATATGCCTTGAAGGCTATACTCTTGGCTACCGCACTTTTGTTCTCCAAGGTGGGGAAGATCCCTACTATTCTGATACTATTCTAACAGAGCTTATTAAAGAAATAAAAAAGCAATACCCTGATTGCGCTGTTACCCTATCCATCGGGGAAAGATCCCCCACTTCCTATAAAACACTTTATAATTCAGGTGCAGACAGATTTCTTATTCGGGAAGAAACAAGGTCTAAAGAACTCTACAATAAATTACATCCGAACATGTCATATGAAAACAGGGAATTCTGTTTGCATGAACTAAAAAGAATTGGCTACCAGATTGGGGGAGGATTTATGGTTGGCCTACCCTTCCAAACAAATGCAGATTATGTAAAAGACCTGCTATTTTTAAAACAGCTTCAACCCCACATGATAGGAATAGGTCCCTTTATTCCACATAAAGACACTTCTCTTTCAAAATATCCTCCTGGCTCTATAGAAATGACCTGTATATTACTATCAATTCTTCGTCTACTTCTACCTGAAGTGCTTCTTCCTGCCACAACTGCTCTTGGAACTCTTGACCCCTTGGGTTGGGAAAAAGGATTTTATGCAGGGGCAAATGTAGTAATGCTAAATCTTTCCCCCCCAGATGCAAGAGAAAAATACAGTTTATATGAAGGAAAGGCAAACATACCTGATGATGCCATTAAATACTTAAGTAATATAAAATCCCGTATTGAAAAATGCGGTTTTACACTTGATACCAGTCGAGGAGACCATATAAGTCTGCAATAGTAACAATAAAGGTGGAAAACAAATGCGTACTGAAAAAGATTTTCTGGGAGAAAAACAAATTCAAGATGATGTATACTGGGGAATTCATACCCAGAGAGCTATAGAAAATTTCCCTATTTCTGGTCAAAAAGTCCATCATAACCTAATAAAAGCCTTAGCTGCAGTAAAAATTTCAACTGCTGAGGCCAATATGGAACTTAACTTCTTGGACGAAAATACTGGCTTTGCTATCATCGAGGCAGGTTCGGAGATAATTGCAGGAAAACTTGCCGATGAATTCCCCACAGATGCTCTACAGGGTGGTGCCGGAACCTCCACAAATATGAACGTAAATGAAGTAATTGCCAACAGAGCTTCAGAACTCTTGGGAAGCAAAAAAGGAGAATATCTCGTCCACCCTCTTAACCATGTCAACATGCACCAGTCTACAAATGATACCTATCCTACTGCTTTAAAAATAGCTGCTATCAAGATGTTGCTACCCTTAAGTGAACAAATGGCTGAACTTCAAAACGCTCTCCAAGAAAAAGAAGCCGAATTTGCAGGAATTATCAAACCTGGTCGTACCCAACTTCAGGATGCCGTCCCAATAACCTTAGGACAGGAATTCAGTGCTTGGGCTCAAGCTATTTCTCGCGACAGATGGCGTCTATATAAAGTTGAAGAACGCCTTCGCCAGGTAAACCTTGGTGGTACTGTCTGTGGTACTGGGATTAACGCCCCAAAAGAATATATTTATTTAGCAATTGAAAAGCTCCGACAAAATACAGGAATTGGCTTAGCAAGAGCCGAAAATATGATAGATGCCACTGCTAATGCAGACGTTTTTACAGAAGTTTCAGGACTTCTCAAAACAACAGCAGTAAATCTCAATAAAATTGCCAATGATCTTCGTCTTCTCTCCTCTGGTCCTTATGCAGGATTTTCAGAAATAAACCTACCAAAAATGCAGGCGGGCTCAAGCATTATGCCTGGGAAAGTAAACCCAGTAATTCTTGAAGCAATTAACCAAATAGCTTTTCAAGTAATTGCCTGTGACCTTGCTATAACCCTAGCCTGTCAAAACGGCCAGCTCGAAATTAACCAATTTCTTCCACTAGTCGCTCACAATCTTTTGAATTCTATAGACTTGCTATCTAATGGAGCTACAATTCTAACTAATAAATGCATAAAAGGTATAACTGCTAATAAAAATCGTTGTATTGAATTAGTAGAGCATAGTCTAATCACTGCCCCAGTGTTACTAGCCCACCTAGGATATGACAAAACTGCTGAAACCATCCAACTAGCTCAAAAAGAAAATATAACTATCAAAAAAGCTGTTCAAATACTAGGCTATTTGTCTGATGAAGAAGCAAGCTTTATTCTAGATTATCATCGTTTAGCTAAACCTGGAATAGCAAAAATGCCAAAATAGTAATCACGTACCAACCTTCACTAATGATAATCTCCATAATGTTGCATTCATACTTAATATTTTATCTTTTATCTATAAGACCTTTTACATTTTAGAATTAGTTTTCTAGACCTATTTTAAAAATTTGTATTGAAAGAAAGTGGTTTATATGAATGATACCCCCAAAAGTTCACGTTTACACATTTCACTATTTGGTCGTCGAAACTCTGGAAAATCCAGCCTTATTAACGCTCTTACCAATCAAGACATCGCTTTAGTCTCAGATGTACCGGGCACTACAACAGACCCCGTATATAAGGCAATGGAAATTCTACCTGTTGGTCCAGTAATGCTTATCGATACTGCCGGAATTGACGATGAAGGAGAGCTAGGAGAATTAAGGGTCAAAAAATCTTTGCAAGTTCTAGAAAAAACTGATGTAGCCCTACTTATTGCCGACTCCTTATCAGGCTTTAGTGAATTTGATAAAAAAGTCTATAATCTATGTAAATCAAGAAACATCACTGTTATAATCGTATTTAATAAAACAGACCTCTTAGACCTCACTACAAAAGAAGATCAACAACGAAAACTTACTGAATCAGCAAAAAATATTCTTGGTGAAACTGATGCTACACTTCCACCAGTTCTTTTTGTAAGCTCTCTTTCTAAAGAAGGCATTCTCAAACTAAAACAACACCTAAGTAAAGTAAA
>JBAYAL010000161.1:0-4663 GCA_041669825.1 Eubacteriales bacterium
GACAGAACCCCCGTCCCCTTGTCACCCCCAGCGTGACAGAACCCCCGTCCCCTTGTCATCTGCTTTTCGTTTTTTGGACAATAGTAAATTTTCCGGACGAACTTTATGTGACTTTTCTGCAAAGCGACTTGATTTATCAAGGCGTTTTGCAGATTTTTTTATTGGCATACTATTTGCATTATAATTCAGCAGAACCTAGCGCTAAGGTTTTGCCAAAACTTTACAGGAAAAAGGAGAAAGAAAATCAAAAAGAAGGAAGGTTGCATTTATGGAAGACAGAGGTTACAATTTTGTACCCCATGACAAACCTCTCCGTTATCAGGAAGGGGATTTGACGGTCACACGCGGCAGTGCCTGGTCGGGGCCTGGTTGCCATATCGGCTGCGGAATTTTATTATACACAGATAAAAACAACAAATTGGTTAAAGTGGAAGGAGATCCAGAAAATCCCTACTCGCAGGGTAGGTTATGTGTTCGGTGTCTGGGTTTGCCGGAAGTGACCAATCACAAAAATCGGCTGAAGTATCCAATGAAACGTGACCCCAAAAATCGCGGTAAGGATAAATGGGAACGTATCAGTTGGGATGAAGCTTATGATCTTATTGAAGAAAAATTCAATAAAATTAAAAAAGAACATGGGGCAGAGTCTGTAATCTTTGCTCAGGGAACAGGACGTGATATAGCTGCTTATATTACTCGTCTCTGTTGGTCTTTTGGGTCGCCTAACTATGCGTCTTTTCTCTCTGGGGGGGCCTGTTATCTGCCGCGCGTAGCCGGCATGATAGCAACTACAGGATCATTCTGGGTGGCTGATTGCTCTCAGCAGTTTGCTGATCGTTACGACAATCCAGAATACAAGGTTCCGGAAACCATGTTTATATGGGGCAATTATCCACTTACTTCTAACTCAGATGGATTTTATGGTCATTGGGTAATTGACTTAATGAAACGTGGTATGAAGATCGTTATGATTGATCCCAAAGTTACTTGGCTTTCTGCTAGGTCAGAAGAGCATTTAAGGGTAAGGCCTGGAACAGATGCAGCGTTGGCTCTTGGTATGCTGAATGTTATTATAAATGAAGAACTTTATGATAAAAAATTTGTCGATGAATGGTGCTTTGGTTTCGAGGACTTAAAAGAACGGGTTCAGGACTTTCCAGTTGATAAAGTTTCCAAGATTACCTGGATACCTGAGGAAAAAATTATTAAGGCCGCTCATATCCTGGCCCAAAGCAAACCGGCCGCTTTGCAGTGGGGTGTTGCGGTGGATATGACCAAGGAAGCATTGCCGGCAAGTCAAGCTATTATGGGCCTATTCCAAATTACAGGTAATATTGATATTCCTGGTGGTGTAATAGTTCCTCCGGAAATTCTCAACTACGCCGGTGGATGGGGAAGAGAACTTATCAGTGAAGAACAAAAAGCCAAACGTATTGGATTGGATAAATATCCATTATTGCAGTACGGTTTCCAGATTGCTCATCCTGATATGACGATGGATACTTTGGAAACAGGAGAGCCTTATAAAATTTATGGTGCCTGGATCCAGACTAATAATCCTCTTACTTGTATGGGAGCAGATCCCCAGCGTATCTACCGCTGTCTGATGGATCTTGAATTTATAGCTTGTGTAGATTTGTTTATGACACCAACGATTATGGCAGTTGCCGATGTTGTTTTACCTGCAGCAACGTTTCCGGAACGCAACGGTATCCGTATAGGTGACGGTTGCCAGCGTGGTGAAACAATCAACAAAGTTACCCAAATTGGAGAATGCAAGTCAGATATGCAAATTAACCTGGAGTTGGGTAAACGCTTTAATCCTGAGGCCTGGCCATGGGATAATGTGGAAGATATGTTCAGCTATATGTTGAAGCAAACCGGTATGACCTTCTCAGAACTTCAGGAAAAAGCACCTGCTTATATGCCGTTTACTTATCGTCGTTATGAGAAGGGGCTGTTAAGAGAGGATGGGGAGCCTGGTTTTAATACTTCTACCGGAAAAATAGAACTTTATTCCGGCTTTTATGAAATGGCCGGTCTGGATCCACTTCCTTATTTTGAAGAGCCTTCTCCAGGGCCAGGTGCAACACCGGAGCTTTTGGAAGAATATCCTTTGGTACTTACTACCGGGGCCCGTATCTGGAGTATGTTCCATTCTGAACATCGTCAGGTTGAACGTATGCGTGCTATGAAACCAGATCCGACGATTGAAGTTAATCCGGAAACTCTTAAAAAGCTGGGGATTCAGGATGGAGACTGGGTTTGGGTGGAAAATACACGCGGTCGTGCTAAAAGGCGCGTACAAGCCACACCTGTAATTGATCCGCGCATGTGTAACTGTGACCATGCTTGGTGGTTCCCGGAAGGTGACCCGGAAAAACTATATGATGTCTTTGATCTAAATATTAATAATCTTGTTCCCTTTATCAATGGGAAAAGCGGTTTTGGCTCCAATTACAAGACCATGCTGGTCAAATTGTATAAAGTAAAGGAAGGAGAATAAGCATGGCTAAATATGGAATTTTAATTGATTATGATTGGTGTACAGGTTGTCATAGTTGTGAAGTGGCCTGTCAAATGGAGTTGGGATTGCCGGTAGGTCAATATGGTATTAAGATTGCAGAGCTTGGTCCGTGGGAATATGCACCTGATAAATGGCAGTTAAGCTATATTCCTATGTTTACTAACCAGTGCACACTTTGTGGTGCTAGAGTGCAAAAGGGTAAAGAGCCCTCATGTGTTCAGCATTGTCAGGCGAAATGCATGAAATTTGGAAAGCTGGAAGAATTGCAAAAGAGTCTGGTTGATCATCCTAAACAAGTACTTTTTGCTCTAAAATAGAATTTGAAGAAAGTAGGATTGGGCGGGTGTTAGTAGCACACACCGCCCAATCTTAAGTTATATTTGTTATGAACGGAAACAATTTTGTAATATTATAGTGATAAAGTATAGTATAAATGATTCTAATGGTAACAAGTAAATCATGGGTTCAGAGCATTTTAATAATTATTGGTTAGTTCTCACTGGTTAGGAATTTTTGTACTAATAATAAAAATTTATAGAGTATAATATTTCATTTATACGCAAAAAAACTTGTGGAGCTTGGTGTTGGGGGTAATTTTAATTAAATACTTAATTAAATGTTCGAGAAGAAAAAAATGGAAATTAAAGATCTGTTTTGCTATAATTAATTAGATAACGATATATATTTAATAAACCTTAATTGCGGATGTGTGCCTTATGGCCATGTAGTACCTTGAAAACGTATTTTTGGAATTTTTTTGATATTTTGCAATATTTAAGAGGAGGTATTAATAAAATGATACACCCTTTCAATAATAATCATGAATTGATATTCACCTCAGAATCAAATGCTACTAATTTAAAAGTAATCAGCCAATGCAAAGACATATTTCTACAAGGCGATATGTATTCTGATTTGCCACTTTTGCTGGAACCGGAGGTGCTGGCTTCTTGGAAACGATCTAAAAAAATGAATATAGACCCAGAAATGCACGAATTGTCCTGTGCTTTAAGTTCTTCCGAACTTAAAGCACTATTGCATGATAAGAAAAAGTATATTGAATTGTCGAAATCTTGCTTTTATGGATTACTTCCTTTATTAAATATGCACAAAACTGCTCTTTGCATCCAGGATGAGAACGGTACAGTTTTAGATTTGTTGGATCAGAATCAAATACTTAGTCTAGACTCTAGTAGTGGTTCAATTTGGAGAGAGGAAACAGTAGGAACTTCCTCAGCTTCACTTTGTTTAGAATACGGAAAAACTGTGCAATTGGCAGGGTCCCGTCATTATTGTAAAGCACTGGAAAATCATTTAGCAACGGCTACACTGATTTGTGATTCTGAAGGAAACAGGTTGGGCCTTATTACTATTGTTAATGATCTTACTAAAATCCTACTGAATCAAGAAAACCTCAATAGAATTTTATGCTGGATTACTTCTTTACGAACGATGATCGAAACCAAGTTAGAACTATTAAAATGTAGCTATAGGATTAATTATGAACCTTTCTTCACGGGTTTGGAAAAGCAAAATGAGCTTAAACATTCTGAAAAACAGCCGACAAAAAATTGCTATTTTTCCAGTATCTTGGGACTGAGTACCCAAATTGAGGAAGTACGCCTTAAGGCCGAACGTTTTGCTCAGAACGATACTAGCATTCTACTTACAGGAGAAAGTGGGACGGGCAAGGAGCTGTTTGCGCAGGGCATCCATTATGCTAGTAGAAGAAGTGGGCCTTTTGTCGCAATCAATTGTGCAGTTTATCCTGCAAACCTTATTTCTAGCGAATTATTTGGATATGTTGGTGGTGCGTTTACTGGTGCTGGAAATAAAGGGCGGTTGGGCAAAGTTGAGTTGGCGAATAACGGTACTTTATTTTTAGATGAGATCGGCGATATGCCTTTGGAAATTCAGCCAACTTTTTTGCGCTTGCTCGAAAATAAGAAAGTTACTCGTTTAGGCAGTAATAATGAAATTTATGTTGATTTTCGCTTAATAGCAGCGACAAATGCGGACCTTTTTCAACTTGTACAGGAGAAGAAATTCCGTGCGGATTTATATTACCGTCTGGAAACCCTTTTGTTGGAGTTACCACCACTGCGTGAAAGAGGCAATGATATTCTGTTGATTGCC
>JBAYAL010000162.1:0-4607 GCA_041669825.1 Eubacteriales bacterium
CAAGTATAACTAGAACCTGTTTCTGATACTACAAAACCAAAGTGTGGGTTTGCTATAACATTTACCCAAGGTAACGGAGTAGAAGAATTTCTGTCAATCCCTATAATATATTCCTTTCCATCTTGTGTAAAACCACCATATCCGTTGTAAAAATCTAAATTATACCCAGCCAAACGTTTAATTATTAAATGGGAAGTGTCATCAATCGTTTTTATGGAATATTCACTATTTGCAATTTCCGGTACTATTTTTTCGGTTAGATTTACTATTTTAGCAATCTGATTATCTAAAGAACCTTTATGGGCAGAAAATACGATTCTTGCAACTGCAAAAAGCAAGGTATTAATTTCCCTAGAAATCTGGTTTCTTTTAATAACAAATACTCCACCAGGTTTGTTAACTAGCATCCTAACATGGCTCATTCCTATTTTTTGATTAATAATTTCCTGAATAGATTGAAAATAACCTGATTTATCCTCATTAAGGATGATAAGATCAAAATAAAGACCTTTTAGTTTCAAGTATTCGTGAACTTTTAATATTTGATCAATTTGTTTAAGATTATTTATGTCTTGAATTCTTAATATAACAATAGGTAAATCTCCAGATATACCAAGTGTCCATAATGAAGACTGTCCTTTTTGGTTATTTTTAATACAAATTCTTTTTCTTGATGGACCAGGGAAAAGAATATGGCTTGCAAAGCTTGCTATCATATTAGCTTCTTTAAAAGTAATATCCAAATTATTTAGTTCCATCAGATTTTGTGACCAGGCAAGCTTCCGGACTTGATTAATATGATAAAAACTTCTATATTTTTCTGCCAGATTAATAGATTCTTCTCTACTAGCTCCAATTCCAGTAATGAAATATATATTAGTTATTTTTCCTGGTTTAAGTTTGACCCTTACTCTCAAACTCATTATAGGGTCAAGTACAGCACCTTTTGAATTTGATAAGGGCTGATTAACATCAAGGGCTTTCGGGTTTGATAGTGTTCTGTTTCTGCCGATGAATCTTGTTCTATCCGTTTCATACTCAATATCACCCAATTGTTCGCCATCTACTGCAACAGTGTGCATGAGATAATATTCAATCTTCCTTGATTGCCTTGGACGTCTGTAAGCTAACAAAGTATTATTTACATAATCTGTTTTGATAAATAATTTGCTGAAAGCTTGGTGGGAACTATCGGCTAACAAATTATCAAGTACTACTTCAAAATAACTTGTCAATTCTATGTCCCTATAATATTGACTAAGATTTGTCAACGATACTTTGCGTATTTCAACAGGATTTTCAGGTGATATAAATATTTCAGTCTGAGTTACTATATTCCCGTCCTTTCTGTAGTAATTGGTCATATTTGGATAACAAGTAACTTTATAATCATCACCTTTGGTACTGCAGGGTTTGTAGGTAGCTGACCAAACATTACCAGAATTCAAGTTTTGCAAATACAGATATGTTCCAAAACTTTCCACAGTAGCATCCTCTCTCCACCTAGAAATATAGATATCGTTAAATTTACTATATCCAGAACCAGATAGAGTCAGCATAACAGAATAATCCCTATTAGAAAGATAGCTCGTTCTAGGAAGAAGTGTATTTAGCTCTGTGTATACTGCTGGATTTTCATCAGTTCTTCTAGAATAATTAGAGACTATTTTTTTGGTTTCAGCTTCAATTATTTGAGGATTTATTGTATATTCTTTCAAAGGAATTTGTTCTTGAAGTAACAATTCTACAGATTTAATAATTGGCTCGCTATGAAAACGTTTTTGCATTAAATTATTAAACAAAACGTTATTTAAGGCAATAAGGCTCATACCATGATGATGTGCCATATAGCTCTTGACAATACCAAATTTTTCTTTAAAAGGAACCCGCGCCAATGTATAGTCTATTGCTTCATACAAGCCAAATATTCCATTAAAACCTTTTTTCATCATTCTTAAGTTTTCAATACTGTTATTATAATCTATTGTTAATGTCATAAAACTCGAATATGGAGAAATCACCATATCTTTTGTCAATCCCCTTTTTAAACCTAACCCAGGTACCCCAAAAGCTTTGTATTGATAATTGTTTTGGGTATCAAATGCATAAAAACCTGATTCGGAAATCCCCCAGGGAATCTTGTATTTTTTTGTATAATTTTTTTGTATTTTAACTATAGAATTATAGGTTTCATCCAGAAGTGTCCCTGTATAATTTTTTATTAAAAGTAAAGGCATGAAGAATTCGAACATAGTGCCACTCCAAGAAACTAAACATCTGTTGCCGTCGATTCTAGTTAATGGTCTTGCTAGCTTAAACCAGTGTGCTTCAGGAACATCGCCTTTAGCTATCGCAAATAAACTTGCTTGTCGTGATTCAGAAGCAAATAGATCGTAGTAAGATTTATCTAATTTTTGTTCTGAAACATTATATCCAATTCTAAACAAGCTTTTCTTCTTATCAAACAATAGCTTAAAATCCATACCCATTGCTTCAGATTCCAATTCTTTTTGAATAAACTTTGATTTTTTTAGCATAAAAACTACGTTTTCTTTTCCTATTTTGATATCAGAAAGAAATTCCTCTGATAGTAGAGTTTTATTTTTCAGTAGCAGATTATAAAACCCCGAAAGTTCTTTAATACTTAATTTGCTTATATATAGTATTTCTTCATCAGTAAATTGCCTAGCGATAACTTCCTTCGGTAATTTTACCCAGGGATAAAATTGTTCTATCTCTATGCTATACATTTTAAACATGTTTAAAAGTTTTCCTAACCAAAAATCAAAATGGTTCAATTCTAGGAAATCATTATCTATTTCTTTAGTTGTATTATCTTTAAATATAGCTATCCATTTTTGCAAATCTTCATATAGAAAATATACATTTAGCTGACGATCTTTTGTATTTAATAATTCTTGCTTAAGAAAGGTTAAATTATCGACATTCTTATTCAAGTTCGTTTTAAATACTAATTCTAAAGTATCCTGAAATCCTGTAATATTGTTTGCGTTAATAACAGGTTTATTTAAAATATCAATCAAACCATGTTTTAAAGTTATTAAGTATCCTGCATAATTACCATTATCTACGGTTGATACGTAAGCCGGATATAATGGTTCAAGCGTGAGTGTGTCATACCAGTTTAGCAAATGACCATTCCATCTTTTAAGTTTTGCTAGAGTTAACATGGTATTATTAATTTTATTGTGGAGTTCAGTAATTGTTAATAAGCCAAAATCCCTGGCAGCTAGATTTACAAGCAAAGCTAGACCTATATTTGTGGGTGATGTTCTATGAGCTACGCCTTTATTGGGTTCTATTTGAACATTATCTGGGGGAAGATAATTATTTTCTTTATTTACATAGACGTCAAAAAATGTCCATATTTGTCTTGACCATATTCTCAAACTATTCTCATCTTTAGGAGAAATTTCGTTATCTACTTTCGGGATACAGCTAAGTTTATAGGCGATAAAGGGTGACATAAGCCAAGCTAATAACAATACTGATAAAAGAACAGTACCCATAAAATCAACATAAAGATACCCGATGATAAATATGGCCGAAAGTAATAGACCAGTAGACATATTAATGTAAAAAGAATCAATATTTGTTCGTAATCTTTTTTCTGTTTCTGCAGCAGTTTCCCATTCTAGTAGATTTCTTCTAGTGATTGTCTGCCTAACAACACTCCTGAATATTGCATCTAACTGCAAATAAGTCTGATAAGGTATAACAACAATAGAAAATGCGATTTGACCAATCCCTTGTTTTAATTCTTGATTTAGGATTCTTAGAGTAAACCCTTTGCTAAAAATACCTTCACCTAAATTAATTAACAGAGGCCAAAACATATTAATTAGCATAAAAGAAATTATTATAGGTAAAACAGGATAAAATAATGTAAAAGCCATAAATAACACTACAAATTGAGCTGGAATCTCCAAACTCCTGCGAATATTATCTGCTATTTTCCATCTGGATACAAAGGTCATATTTTTAGAGAAGACATATTTTATTATTTGCCAATCTCCTCTAATCCATCTATGGAGTCTCTTAGTATATGAATGGTATTTGGCAGGGTACCCGTCAAACAATTCGATATCGGTTACTAATCCAGTCCTTGCTAGCACCCCTTCAATTAAATCATGACTTAAAATTTTATTTTCAGGAAAAACATTTCCCGTCATTTTATGAAATATTTTTAAATCATAAATACCTTTGCCTGTAAAGATACCTTCATTAAACAAATCTTGATAAGTGTCAGAGATAGCACAGGTATAAGGATCTACCCCTGGTTTTCCTGTGAATAATTTTGAAAAATACGTAGCATTAGCTTTGCTTGGTAAAATACTAATCCTGGGCTGAAGAATCCCATAACCTGAGACAATCCGAGTACCGGCATTATTAAATTTGGCTTGTTGAAGTGGATGGGCTATTCCACCAATAAGTTTCACGGCACTCTTTCTAGGAAGAACAGTATCAGCATCAACTGTTATTACATAACGAATATTTGACAACAAACTAGTATTACCAGCTATTGTTGTGAAGGTATCTTTTTGTTCGTTGGAGAGGAATTTATTAAAGTCAACAATTTTACCACG
>JBAYAL010000163.1:0-4590 GCA_041669825.1 Eubacteriales bacterium
GTAATTTCCATAAAAAAAGCTTTTGATATTCCAACCGTATTATGATATAAATTTTACTGCATTTTCAAGATAAAGGTAAGATATAAGTAATTAAGATAGTTTTTAATAATTGTAAGAGAGTGATTAACATGGATCAAAAATATGGTGAAATAAAAAAAATAGTAAGGGATGAATTGTCCTATGCAGCACATGATCTTGATCATGTGCTGAGAGTATACAGGCTATGTAAGACTATTGGTAGTAAGGAAGAAAATGTGGATTGTGAAGTACTAGAAGTGTCCGCGTTATTGCATGATATAGCTAGGGGAAAAGAAGATAATGATTTAACTGGGAAAATTGACCATGCTGTTTTAGGAGCGGAGATGGCGCAGAATATTCTTGAAAGCTTGAATTATAGAAAAATAACCATCGAAAAGGTTAAACATTGTATTATAAGTCATAGATTTAGAAGCGCATATAAACCTTGTTCTTTGGAAGCTAAAATATTGTTTGATGCTGATAAGCTCGATGTTCTTGGTGCAGTCGGAGTTGCTCGTTCCTTTATGCTTGCAGGAGAACATGGAGAAAGAATATTTTTCGAAGGATCTTTAGCGGATTATATTGAGGATAATATAGGAGAAAACGGAAGGATAATAGATGTGTCTAAGCATTCTTCCAATATCGAATATGAAATGAAGTTAAAAAAAATTCCTGAAAGGCTATATACTTCTGTTGCCAAGGAAATAGCCCAAAGTAGGATGGCTTTTATGGACCAGTATTTTAAAAACATGGAGGCAGAAATAAAGGGAGAAAGGTAACGAAAATAATGCCGAATGGTTCTTATGATAGCTTTAATAATTTAATAGATATAGAAGAAGCTTATAAATGTTTTGTAGGTGACCCGTATTTAGGTGAAATAGTAAAAAAATGGGGAAAATGCACACTTGTTCGAGGTGAAAATTATTATTTTGAATTATGCAAAAGCATTATGTCACAGCAGATTTCAACAAAAGTGGCTCAGAAAATGACAGAGAGACTGAGTGACCTTTTTGATGGTAAAGTTACTCCGGAGAAAGTATATAAGGTGGATTTTGATGAGCTCCGTTCTATCGGATTGTCGGCGAGAAAGACAGAGACATTAATACAGCTTGCCCAAAGTTGTATAGAAAAAAAAATTAATTTGGAGCTAGTGGATAGAATGACGGATAGGAATATCGGAGATTATCTTGTAAAAGTCAAAGGGATTGGTCCTTGGACAGTGACTATGTTTCTTATTTTTGCCATGAATAGGTCGAGGGTAATTCCTATAGGTGACTTTGGAATTAGGAAAGCTGTTCAGAATGTATATAGCTTGGATGAAATGCCTTCACCTGAGAAAGTGGGTAGTTACTTTTCTTCATGGGCTCCTCATGAGTCTGTGGCTAGTTGGTATCTATGGAGAAGCCTTGAAAATAGTTGATTTATTACGAATTTTTTAAAGGAGGAAATCTTATGCCTTGGTGTCCAAAATGTAAAACAGAATATAGGGAAGAAATTCAGATTTGTAGTGATTGTGGATCTGATTTGGTAGAAAAGTTGGATGTTGAAGAAGAATATGAAGATAAAGAATACATACAATATCAATATTTATTTAACTGTTCAGGTGATCAGGAAGCCGATATTTTAGAATCTTTCCTTGTTGGAGAGGGGATTGGGGTTCTAAGAAAATATCCTGGCTCTAGTGATATTTCAAAAGTTATTGGTGGAATGACAAAATTAGATGTGGAATTATATGTTGATAAAGAGCGATTTTTGGAAGCTAAAGATATTGTTGAGAATATTTTCAATAAAGATTTCAAACAGGATGATGAAGTTGAGGAAGAAGAACAATCTTATGATGAGGTTAGTAGTTCGAATTTTACTATTGGAAAGATATTGATAATTGTGCTACTTATGGGATTGATTTTTGCTAAATTAAATTCATTATTTTAATACATTAGAAATTTTCGTAGTAAAATTATGGAATTTGGTAATATTGAACAACTACATATTTAATTAAGCATATGTAAAAACTATCTTTGAAACTATGAAAATAATTTATTGGAGGTAGTTTTTTTATGATTGTTAGAGATATTATGACAAGAGATGTTGTCACGGTTCCCCCATCAGCTAATGTTGTAGATATTGCAAAAATAATGAAAAGTAAAGATGTGGGGTGTATTCTTGTTGCTGACAATGGTAGATTGCTTGGAGTGGTAACCGATAGAGATATTGTTGTTAGGGTTGTGAGGGAGGGTAAAGATATTAACCAGATAAAAGCAGAACAGTGTATGACGCTCCATCCAGTCTCCGTGGAGATTAATGAAACTATTGATCAAGCTGCAGAGATTATGGCTGAAAACCAAGTTAAACGTCTTCCTGTAATTGGTGAAAATAAAATCGTCGGTGTAATTGCCTTGGGAGATCTTGCTGTAGAAGTTATTCATATGGATGAAGCAGGAGAGGCTTTAAATGGTATATCTCAAGGGATTACGCATTAATAAGCGGGGTGTTTTAGGGTATGAGTAATGTTTTAAGGAATTTACGGGAGAAAGATTTGGGAAGTTGGGGTTTTAGAGGAAGTGGTTGGTGGTTAATCAATATGGGTATAATATCTGTGATGAGATAGTATAGATAGTATACTCAGCATAGAATCATTGAAGATAAAAGTACTGCTGACTTTATTTAGCAGTACTTTTTGTTGGAGGCATGGGATATTAAAATACATATAAGACCAATTTGCAAGGCAATTTGCATGTTCACTCTGTTTCACAGCTACTTGCTATGCTACTTAAATCTTGAAAAATGTTCGAGGATAATTTAAGAATCGTGCCAGTATTATAATAGCTGATAAGCAAATTAGTATAAAACAATCATTTATAATATCTAGTTAAGAAAATGTTAGTAAATAGATGGAGATTATTTTGTCAAATTTGTTTTTATGTTAAAATGATTAAGGATTAAGGATTAAGGATTAAGGATTAAGTATTGGGTAAGTAATTATTATTTAAAGAAAGGTTGAAAATAATGAGTGTTCAGATTGGCGTAAAAGGTAAAGTGGAGGCCATGGTAAATGATACAAATACTGCGAAAACAGTAGGAAGTGGTTCCCTGGATGTATTAGCAACGCCCATTATGGTAGCTATGATGGAAGAAGCTGCTGTAAAAGCTCTTGTTCTTCCTGAAGACCAGACAAGTGTAGGTATATATCTTGATGTTAAACATTTGGCTGCTACTCCTTTGGGAATGAAGGTATGGGCAGAGGCTGAAGTTATCGAAATAGATGGACGTAAATTAACATATAAAGTAAGAGCATTTGATGAAAAAGAAAAAATTGGTGAAGGTCGGCATGAACGATTTATTGTTAATAGTGAAAAATTTATGTTCAGAACTGTTTCTAAATTAGATTAAATTAAATGGGGAATTGAGTTGGAAGGATATTTAACTATTCCTAGCACAGTTATAGCTGATCAGGTTATTGATAAGTCTAGATTTTTTGCTCATGTGACTAAGGTTGTTTCCAGTGAAGAAGTAGAGAAACATATGAGAGATGTCAGAGAAAAATATCCCAATGCCCGTCACTATGTTTATGCCTATCGTCTGCAGGAAGGACGCCTGGAAAGAGCATCTGATGATGGTGAACCACAAGGGACAGGGGGAAGACCGGTATTAGATCTGCTCCAGCATAGAAATTTGTGGGATGTACAGATAATTGTTGTCAGATATTTTGGAGGGATTCTTCTTGGCACTGGAGGATTGACCAGAGCATATGGTGGTACTGCTCGCTTAGCAGTAGACAGTATAGAGCCTACCATGCTTGTCCCAAATGCTTTATATAAACTGGAAATTCCATATTCTTGGTATGAACAGATTAAATATCAGTTTCATAAGAAAAAATGGGAAATAGAAAATGAACAGTTTCAGGAAAAAGTATCATTAAATCTATATATACCAGAAGAAAATATCAAAAATTTTGAAATATGGGTAAATGAATTTGCAAATATGCAGATTGCCTGGAAAAAAGAAAAAATGTTATTAAGACCGTCTAAAGGGGCATCGTAAAAGGTTGCTCTTTTTTGTGTTTATATTTTTGCTTTAATAGGCACATAATAAAACCTATAAGTTAGATGATAAAAGGGTGATAGGAATGGCTATTAGATTAGTAGCACTGGATATTGACGGGACTTTGGCTGGGACAGCCGAGACAATTCCTCCCCATATTGGAATGAAGTTAAGGAGTATGGAGGGGAAAGGAATAAGGTTTTTGCTTATTTCAGGGAAGCCTACTGCGTATCTTGCTGGCCTGGCTAGGGGGTTGGGATTGAAAAATCCCCTTACAGCAGGGGAAACCGGGGGAGTGATATTTGATCCACTGACTTTGTGGGAGAAGAGATTGTCTGTTATCCCTGAAAATGTGTTAATTGAGATGAAAGCTGAAATATTGAGGGGTTTTATGGATGTTTGGTTTCAGCAAAACCAGATAATGTTGACTGTGTTTCCAAAGGATTTGTCTAGAATAGAAGAAATATATAATCTGTTGCAACAACTAAATATTAGGGCTCGATATGATTTTAGAATATTTAAACATGAGGA
>JBAYAL010000164.1:0-4588 GCA_041669825.1 Eubacteriales bacterium
AATCTTTCTAGAATTTTAACTATTATTATCTAAATTAAACATAAAATAATTATTGTTCAAAAATATATAAAAATTGGGAGGATGAAAAATTATGGAACCAGAAAAATGTCAGAGCTGTGGTATGCCTATTGAAGTTGAAGATCTTTATGGGACAGAAAAGGATGGACAAAAGAACAAGGATTATTGTATTAATTGTTATGAAAATGGGGAATTTAGTCATCCGGAAATAACTATGGAAGAAATGATAGATGTTTGTGTCCCTTATTTATCTCAAAGCGGTATGGATAAGCAAAAAGCAAGGGCTATACTTAGTAAAATTTTCCCCCAATTAAAAAGGTGGAAAAATAAATAAGTATTTTGTTATGCTTATTTCAAGGTGTGTGTAAAGCTTGTAACAAATATAAGTAAGACTAGTAGGTTCTTGTCTTACTGAGTAATATTGGCTTAATTTTTTTCGAATAGTGGGTTTTATTTATTATAGTTATCTAAGATGTTACAATTTCTAAAGTAAAATTGCATTGAAAATAAGAAAATAAATTGAATAGAAAGAGGGTAAATATTATTTTAATTAAAAAAATAATAAAGTTATTTTTCGCATATTTTTTCACGTATCTAGTAGTCTCGATTATTTGGGATTATGTTGAATTAGGTCAGTTTATAATGAATGTTGATAAGTTAATAGGTGCAGGTGTATCAGGTATACTGTTTAGCGTAATATGGACATTGGTTACAAAAAGAAAAGAAAAAAATTCTAATAAAAAGAGTACCAATAAAAAGAGTACCAATAAAAAGAGTGTTAATAAAAAGAGTGTTAATAAAAAGAAATAGTTTGGTTTTAAAAAAAAGACAAAATAAATTAAATAAAGTAAATTATTGGTAAATTAAATAAATATTTAGGTAATAATGGTTCAAGTGTCAAAAATAGATTTTATCTCTTGAATATATAATATATAGTTATTAAAACGTCCAATCATAACATATGTAGTATGTAATTTTTGCAAAATAGGCTTTTGACATCCTAACCAATAATATATTCCCTAAATAGAAAAAAAGAATTAGGTATCTTATGAACACCTCGTTTTTGGTATAGCTAGGTGGTTAACCAAGTCAATTTCAAAAGAGGTGTTGTTAGGAGGGATTTTTCCGAGAAATTTAATAACTCCTTTAATTATGCAGTAATTATATTAACAACATCATATGCTAATATTTATAATTAAAGTAAGCTTTAAATTTGCTATCATGTAACATAAAAATAAATAAAAAACTCCTTCGGCATTATTTTAGTTGTCATAAAATCTTAAATAATGATCGTATTATCGTATTATCGTATTATCGTATTATCGTATTATCGTATTATCGTATTATCGTACTATTGCTACTATTGTATTATCGTACTATTGCTACTATTGCTACTATTATTAATACCGGAGGTAAAAAAATGAAAAAACTCACAAATTGCCGATTTCTATCTATTTTAATGGTGTTTGTGCTATTGTGGTCAACAACTATACCGTCATTTACTTTTGCAGATGAAGAAGAAACAGTATCTGTTGCAAATATTACGATTAGTGGTGCAGGAGGAGCAACTGAAGTTGTAAATGGTGGAATGTTGCAAATGAGTGCTACTGTTCTGCCAGAGAATGCTACTGATCCAAGTGTTACTTGGAGAGTAGAAACAGGAACCGGAACTGCAACGATTGGTGATTCAGGGTTACTTACAGGTACAGGTGAAGGAACTGTCACAGTAAAAGCTGAAGCCAATGATAGTTCGAAAGTGCTAGGGAGCACTATAATTACAGTTACGGTATTAACAAATGAAGAAGACATGAGTTCACCATCAAAAGCAGAGGGGCCAGTTGCACCTCAAGCGCCTACAGTAGCAAGCAAAACAGCGAACAGTGTGACGTTAACGGCAAATTCCATTCAGGAATTCAGTAAAGATAATGGAGCTATTTGGCAAGATGATAATGTTTTTAGCGAACTTGTAGCCGAGACAGAGTACACTTTTATCACTAGGGTGAAAGAAACAGATACTCAGCAAGCCTCTCTTCCAAGCCCAGGAACAACTGTTACAACAGAGGCAGTGGCTGGAATAGAACCGATACCGTTACCAATAATGGGAGGAATTGTTAACATTAGTGGTGAGACAAAATTTGGTTCACAATTAACCGCAGATATTTCTGAAATAACATATGGTTCGAGTACAGCTGCTGACCTTCCTACTTACCAGTGGAAACGAAATAACCTCAGTATTGATGGGGCGACAAACACAATTTACATATTAACAGAAGATGATGTTGGGAAACTAATAACTGTAACTGTGACAGCTGATGGAATTCATGCCACAGGGAGTGTTAGTGGTGTAACAACAGCAAATGTAGCAAAAGCAGATGGCCCTGAGGCACCGATAGCTCCAAGTTTAGAAAGCAAGACGGCAACTAGTATTACCTTAATGGCGGTGGAAGGTCAAGAATATAGTAAAGATAGCGGAATAAATTGGCAGGATAGTAATGTTTTTTCAAATTTGAACTTTGCTACCTCGTACACTTTTATTACTAGAATTAAAGAAACGAATACCACAGATTATTCAGCAGTCAGCTCGTCATTAGGGATAGCGACACAAAGTAGTGCCAATGCACTTACAGGAACGGCTATAGGAACAATCATAGGCGATCCGGCAACAGGAATAAAAAAAGTGCCTATAGATACCAAAGTAAGCAATTTGAAGGCAGGTTTGGCGGTGTCATCAGATGCTGTTGCAGAAATAGTTATGGGCGTTGATGGAGCTGCAATTGATGATCAGGAGAATACAGATGTAACTGCAGCTATGTTTATAAGAGTGACAGCAGAAGATGGCACTTTAGCTAATTATTCTATAGCCTTGGTTCTTATGATAAACCAAGGGGAGCAAGTATCGGTAGAGATGGATGAAGATTGTGATCCAGCGGCCTTTACATTAACGCTCGGAGCTAACGCGTCCGCTACTTGGAGTATTAAGACTTCAGCAATAAAAGGAATTGCAGGGGTAAGTCAAACACCGATAGGAAGTAGTCAAGAAATAAGCTACTTACCACAAAATGATTATAATGGGGCGGATAGTTTTATTGTACAGATTAGAGATGATTATGGAGATTTTGCAGAAATAACGGTTAATGTTACGATTAATCCAAGAAACGATGTGCCTGTCAATACTGTTCTGCCTAGTATTAGTGGAGATTATTATCGAGGGGCAACACTAAATGCTACAACAGGTGAGTGGGATGACAATAAAGACACAATGATATCTGGAACGGGAGCTAAAATCACTTATGCCTATCAATGGCAGAGAGCTACCGACGCATCAGGAACTAGTTTGGAGGATATTGAAGGAGCAATAAGTTCCTCTTATAGTGTGGTACTCGCTGATCAGTCACAATATATTCGGATAAAAGTGACTGCCAGTGATGATGGCGAAGGAGAACCAACGCTCCAAAGTGCACAAGCTTATTCTGCTTGGCAGCAGATTGATGCTAATACGCCACCGGTCATTACCGAGGGACTGTCAACGACTAGTGTCATGGATGAGGATTGTAGTCCGACACCCTTTAGTTTGACACTCCACGCTTCTGACAAGGAAAGTGATAGCCTGACTTGGAGCATTAAAGCAGTAGCAACCAAAGGAACGGTTGAAGTAAGTGCCACCCCAACAGGGAACAGTCAAGCAATCACTTACGTGCCTGAAGGAAATTATTATGGCTTAGATAGTTTTATTGTAGAAGTCACTGACGGACAGGGAGGAACAGCTGAAATAACCGTCAATGTGACGGTCGACCCAGTCAATGACACACCTTCTTTTACTGTAGGAGATGACATTATAGTTGTTGAAGATAGTGGCTTAGCTGCCATAAGTGATTGGGCAATAAATATATTAGCTGGACCAGTCAATGAAAGCAGTCAGGAGTTAAATTTTCAAATTATAAACAATACAAATCAAGCCTTGTTTTCTGTTCAGCCTACCATCGCTGCGAACGGTGCATTAACCTTTACTCCGGCTGATAATGAGTTTGGTGTAGCAGAAATCACGTTTATGCTTAAAGATAATTGCGGGACAGATAAAAATGGCATAGACACTTCAGCTTCACAGACATTTACCATAACAGTTACTCCGGTTAATGATGCGCCTTCCTTTACAAAAGGTGCTAATGTGGTAGTAAATGAAGATTCAGAGGTTCTTGCAACAGAAAACTGGGCAACAAATATTTTTAAAGGATCAGTAAATGAAAGTGACCAGACATTGGAGTTTGTTGTGAGTAATAATAATACCTCCTTATTCTCTGTTCAACCGACTATCTCAGAAAGTGGGACTTTGAGCTTCGCTGCTGCAGCAAATGCCAACGGAACTGCGCTGGTAAGTGTATATGCCAAGGATTTTGGGGGCGAAGCCAATGCTGAAGAAGTAGTTTCTCCCACTGGGACATTTACTATTACGATCAATCCCCTAAACGATACACCAACTATAACAAAAATAGATGATTTGACAATTAATGAGGATCAGCCAACAGAGTTAATAACCTTTATGGTAGACGACGTTGATAATACAATTGGTTTA
>JBAYAL010000165.1:0-4587 GCA_041669825.1 Eubacteriales bacterium
ACCCGTCCTCAAATACTCATTATTTTTTTTGCTACTGCAATCATAACTGCCTCAGTATTTCTAGAAAGAGGACTACTCTTTACCTATTCAGATTATACGCAGATTACACTACCTTCAATAAATATATTTCAATTCCTACTAATTTTTTTAACCTTTGTAACCATTAAATCCACCCAATACATCTTGGACAATTCTCTCTGGAATTCACAATATCGTATAAAATCTCAAAAACTCCCATTTGTTTTATCCCTTACAATTTTCGCTGTAATAGCAATTCCTCTGGGCTATTCAGCCATAACAATTAATGGATTATCACAAAACTTGTCAACTACGCCCATTGGCATTATCCAAATTTTAAAATCACACTCCTCATTTCTATTAAATATGTATATTATAACAATCCTCTCTGTCGTAATTTCATCCTACGCCGCAAATTTACACAGTTCCATTACTATATTATCCGAACTTTTTTTAAAAAATAAATCTAACTTAAAAGAAAAACAACTGGTTAAAAAATGCTATACCCTTTCTGTGATTATAACAACTATTTCTACAGGTATTTTTCTTGTTTCCCCACTTTCATTTTTACACCTAGTTATTTATCTAGGTATTTTTTATTCTTCCATGGCTCTTATTTTTCTCCAATCGGTTTTTAAACCTCTACATAACAATTTTTCAATATGGTTTATCCCCTTTATAACTTTAATTACTGGGGGTATCTGTATGAAAATGTTTAAAATATATTCATCTCCTTTAATTTGTTTGACAATAAGTATCTTTCTAATAATTATTTTTAACATTTTTATAAAAATACATAAAATAGTACAAAAACACGATAATTTAGTGTAAAAACAATGGTATTTTTCCTGTTACAATACAGACAAAATAGCATTGTAAACTTATATAATAATTTTTACCATTCTTTGAGGTGGAAATAATGAATGATAACAACTCCCTGGATCCAAAAGGTACAATGCTAGAATTTGGCTATAGAGAGGAGCTGAAAAGATCTTTAACCTTTAGCGACCTGCTAATTTACGGGATTATTTTTATGGTTCCAATTGCTCCATTTGCAATATATGGTTACGTTGCCAGTATTTCTAATGGAATGGTAGCCCTAGTTTATTTATTTGGAATGGTAGGAATGTTTTTTACTGCTCTAAGTTATTCCCACCTTTCAAAAGTATTTCCTATTGCTGGATCTATCTACTCTTACGCACAGAGAGGTATAAACGAAGATATTGGATTTTTTGCAGGCTGGCTTATTCTGCTAGATTATATCCTCATTCCTGCCTTACTTTACCTAGTGAGTGCCACAGCCTTGCATAATATGTTTCCTTTTCTACCAAAAGCTATTTGGCTGCTTGTCTTTCTTTCCTTTAATACAGTTATCAATATTCTCGGTATCGAAATTACTGCTAAAACAAACAAAATAATTGTTTTTCTGGAATTTACTGTTTTACTCGTCTTTATTGCCGTAGGACTTTTTGCAATTTCCACCCATATCAATAACGCTCAATTTTCTATTTTACCATTATACAACAGCAATAAATTTAGTATATCACTAATAACAAGCGCTACATCTATAGCAGTATTGAGCTTTATTGGGTTTGACGCTATTTCAACTTTAACAGAAGAAGTCAAAGGACAAAAAACTGCTGTAGGAAAAGCAATCCTTATTTCTATTCCAGTGGTAGGAATTATGTTTATAGTCCAAACTTGGATAGCTGCCTTGATTGTTCCTGATTACACTTCGTTTAAACACATAGACAGTGCCTTTTTCGAAATTGCTCAAATTGCTGGGGGTAATTGGCTTAAAGGTATAATGAGTATAGCAACTGCCCTCGCTTGGGGAATAGCCAACGCCTTAGTAGCACAAGCGGCAATCTCCAGAATTTTGTTCAGCATGGCCCGAGACAGAAAATTACCTAGTATTCTTGCTAAAATTCATCCTAAGTATCAAACACCTTATATTAGCACTATACTCTCTGCGTTAATAACTTTAACTATTATATTGTCAGGAACAACAATAGACGATCTGGCCTCTCTCGTTAATTTTGGAGCACTTTCATCATTTTTAATACTACATTTAACCGTAATTAATTACTTTATAATTCGTAAAAAAAGTAAAGAATTTTTCAATCACTTAATATTACCCTTAGTAGGTCTTTTTATTATTTTATATGTTTGGATGAACCTTGGCACTTTAGCCAAAGAACTAGGATTCATTTGGGTAACAATTGGAATAATATATATGATTGTTATGCGTTTATTAAATAAAGAAGGTTTTATTAATAAAAACAACTCTTAACCTAAGAACAAATGTGCACAAAAATAAATAAGGAGGACTTGGTAAAATGTTCATAAAAAAAGGCACCCATGTTTTTGCTATGGATAAAGCCAATGTACCTGTTGCAAAAATCGATGTTCCCTGCTCTTTAACCTTTGAAACTCTTGATTGTTTTAGCGAACAGGTAAAAAGTTCAAAAGATACTCTTGAAACCTTAGATTTTGATCACGTCAATCCAGCAACTGGTCCGGTATTTTTAAACAATATAAAAGCTGGTGACGTAATTGCTGTCAATATCAGAGATATCAGAGTAAAATCTCCAGGCAAAATGGTTGCTGCTCAGGATGCTGGAATTTTAGGAAAACTCATTACTAAATCAGAAACTCTAATTGTTCCCATTGAAAATAATACTGCTCTTTTCAAAGATCTAAAACTCCCGCTAAACCCAATGATCGGCGTAATTGGTACGGCACCCGCAGGTGAAGGCATAACCTGTGGAACTCCAGGCAGTCACGGTGGCAATATGGATACAACTCTTATAAAAGCCGGTGCAACCCTTTATATTCCAGTTCAAGTAGATGGCGCTTTCTTTGCTTTGGGTGATTTACATGCTGCCATGGGAGACGGTGAAATAATGGTTTCAGGCGTCGAAGTTTCTGGAGAAGTGGATGTAACAATAAGCAAAGCAGAAAATTTACAAATTAATAATCCCCTAGTAAAAACAGATAAAGAACTAGCTTTCATTGTTTCTGCAGAAACAGTCGATAAAGCTTTAGAAATTGCAACAATTGAAATGGCTCAATTCTTAGAAGCAAACACAGAATTAAGTCTTAATGAAGCAGGCATGTTAATGAGTGCCTGTGGCAATGCCCAAATATCCCAAATTGTAGACCCATTAAAAACAACTCGCTTCTCTATGCCTTTAGATATCCTAAGAAAATTAGGATTAATTATCGCTTTTTAATTTAAGGAGGATTTATTTATGTCATCAAATACTAGCTCTGCTTCTAACCTAGAAGATTTTGGATACAAGCAGGAACTAAAACGAGCCCTTACATTCAAAGATCTACTTTTTTACGGAATGATTTTTATGGTTCCAATAGCCCCTATGGGTATATATGGTTACGTAACAGATGTATCTAATGGAATGGCTCCCCTTGCCTATATAATCGGAATTATTGCTATGATTTTTACTGCTTTAAGCTATTCTAGAATGTCTCAGGCTTTCCCTATCGCCGGTTCTGTATACTCTTATGCTTCTAGGGGTATTAACCCCTATGTAGGTTTTTTTGCTGGCTGGGCATTACTACTAGATTACATTCTTACCCCTGCCCTTGTTTACCTAATCGCTGGCTATGCTCTTCAGGAAATGCTACCTTTACTTCCCTATTGGGGCTGGATTGCCCTATTTGTTGTTTTCAACACCTTAGTAAACATTCGTGGAATTGAAATAACAGCAAAAACAAACATTGGTTTACTAATTTTTGAATTATTTGTCTTGGTTGCCTTTGTCGTAGCAGCCTTCATAGCTGTCCTGAAAGGTGTAGGCCAAGGTGCTTTCACACTTGATCCTATCTGGAAGCCGGATGGATTCAACATTAATATGGTCATGGCTGCCACCTCTCTCGCTGTCCTCAGCTTTCTGGGCTTTGATGCCATTAGTACTCTTGCTGAAGAAGCAAAAGATCCGAAAAAAATGGTTGGTAAAGCAACTCTAACTGCTTTATTCTTAATCGGCGGTTTATTTGTACTTGAAACCTACCTAGCTGGTCTTATTGTCCCAGACCATACTACCTTTGACAACCTAGACACAGCTTTTTACGTAGTTGCTCAGGCTGCAGGCGGAGACTGGCTACGAATTCTAGCTGCTCTTGGTACCGCAGTTGCTTGGGGAATCGGTGATGGACTTGTGGCCCAGGCTGCCATTTCCAGACTCCTCTACAGCATGTCCAGAGACAAAATGTTACCATCCTTTCTCAGCAAAATTCATCCCAAATACCAGACTCCTTATATGAGCACCTACTTAGTAGCAGTTATTGCTATTCTCATAGGCTTTTTACTAAGTGCCGATACTCTAACTTCTATGGTTAATTTTGGAGCTCTAACAGGTTTTATGTTCCTACATGTTTCAGTAGTTTTTCACTATGTAATCAGACAAAAACAAACCGACCTTCTTTCACTCTTCAAATATCTCTTACTCCCTGCGATCGGTTTTGTTATCATCTTCTACGTCTGGCTTAATCTCCAGATTGAAGCCAAAACAATCGGCTTTATCTGGTTAGGCATTGGTTTCTTAT
>JBAYAL010000166.1:0-4585 GCA_041669825.1 Eubacteriales bacterium
AAAAGCAATAGAGTTAGAAAGTTTTCCAAATAATACTTCAGATATAGATGATACATTTCCATTTGAATTTATATGTGAAAACCTAACAAAAGATATAGATCTATGTATAATTAATATCTGTTTTTTTTCAGAAACTGAAATAAATTATATTGATAAATATTTTGTTCATATTTGTGAGGGAGACAGTTCTGATTCTATAGATATAGTAAAAAAAAGAGTTGCATGTCTATATAGAAAAAAGAAAACTGCATGGCGAAATGGTGCCACAGCTGAATTTTTTGTCCACTTATATTTAAATGCTTTGGGACTAAAACAGGAATGTCTTTTTTTAAATCTTGAAGAACAATCCATAAAAAAAGGTTTTGATGGTGTATATTTTTATGATAACAACCCGTGGATTATGGAAAGTAAATCAGGAGACGCAATAACTTTAGAAGGAAACAAAAAAGAACATATAGAAAAAATAAAAGAAGCTATAAAAGATTTGAACGATAAATTTTCTGGTAATACGAAAAATGATCCTTGGAGAAATGCATATAATCATGCAACTTTAATGGCCGTTAACGCTCCTAAAAATTTACAAAATTATTTAAAAAAATTATCTAATGATTTTATATTTGAGAAGTATAACAATATTGGTGGATTTAAAATTATTCCTAGTGCAACAATATATCTAGAAACTAACGAAAGAAATCAAGCGGAAGAAGAAATAGAAACCGATATGCGCTCTTATGCAAATTCTTGTCATACTTTAAAGGCTCATTTTGTTTGTATTACACAGAAAACAGTTAAAAATTTTTTGGATTATATAGGACTACAAGATGAGTGATATAATAAGTATCTTAAAAAGAACAGAATATCGGAATTTAATAGAAAAAATGATATCTTCTGAAAAACCTTTAACGGGAAAGGAATATTCTATTATTTTATTTTTTGCTATTACGAGTTTGAAGCAATTTTCATTGGATCATCGTCATGTATTTTTATATGATTTTGCTTATTACATTATTTTAAAATATGCTCAAAAAACTCATGATTATAAGCCGTTGTATGATTTATCGATTAATTATGGCTTATATCCATTAGCAACATCATTAAAGCGGGATGGTAACATTATTTTTTATAATATTCACGATAGTTTATTAGATGATAGAATTATTACTGAATTTTCTTTAAATAATAAAATTGAAACATTTGAACAGAATAAAAATAAGAAATGGCTATTAGATGAAAAAGAAAGAGAGATTTGTTATGTGGCTCCGACGTCTTTTGGGAAAACAAGTTTAATAGTTGATGATATAAGGGCGCATAATTATAAAAGGATAGGTATAATAGAGCCTACAAAATTACTATTGAATCAAACATATAAATTAGTTAAAAAAGCTGATCTAAATTATAAGATATTACTGCATGATGAGATGTATAGACCTGAGTATGAAAAATACTTAGCAGTTTTCACACAAGAAAGGGCATTACGTTTACTAGAAAAAAATGACACATGCTTTGATGTATTATATATAGATGAAGCACATTTGCTTTTTGGAAAAGACTATAGAGCTATTTTATTAGTTAGACTTTTGAAGAAAAATGGAAGGATTAATAGTACTCAAAAAGTTGTTTATTTATCGCCATTAATCAACGATGCGGAATCATTGCGTGTGTATAGTGAACAAAGAATAGTATCTAGACATATACTCGCAAATATGAAGGAACCTGAATATTATGAATTTCTAGAAAATGGTACTGTTAGAAAATTTAATCAGTTCTTTGGGACATTCGTTACAAAAGAAAATAATAAAAAGTTGTTTCCTTTCCTCCTTGATAACTGTAAGGAAAAAAATCTTTTTTATTTAAATTCACCTATGAAAATAGAAATATTTTCCAATGATTTAGCCCATGAAATTCAAACAATTAATAATTGTGAAGAAATTAATAAGGTAATACATAACTTGGAAAAATACGTGCACAAATATTTTATTGAGATTGATTTACTTAAAAAGGGAATAATATATCTTCATGGAAAATTACCAGAGAATATAAAAGAATATCTTGAATATAAATTTGAAACGGTGCCAGAAATAAAATACTTGGTTGCAAATAAGGTAATTCTTGAGGGAATGAATTTACCAATTGATCAATTGTTTATAATGAACACTTGGGGTCTAAACATTACTTCTATCATAAATTTAGTTGGCAGAGTTAATAGGTTGAATAATATATTTACAAAAGAAATAACTTATTATGATAAATTATTGCCTCAAATATTTTTTGTAAATACAGAGAAATATAATAAGAAAAACTCAGAAATGGAAAATAAAATAAGACTTTTACAGAAGAACATATTAAGAGATAAAATTGAAAATCCAATATTAGTTCTCGGAGATAAAAAGAGTGATAATGCAAAGAAGATGATTGAAAATGAGAATATTATTTTTCAAAATATAACAGATCCTATTATACTACTAAAAAAATCAATGATTTCATTAGGTATGTCAAATATATATACATTGTGTGATGATTTGATAAGAAAAATATATAATAGAATACAGCGGAAAGATGAATATAAAGATTTGGATACTCTGGAAATAGTAAAAAAAGTATTTATTGATGAACTTGTTGTTTTTATAATTGACGACGAATTTAAACGTTTACAAAACGAAGCGGCAATTAATTATTATAGAGTATTTTTTAAAAATAGAGAAAATCCATTGAATAAAAATATTCAATTGGAAGTATCTTATCTTCAGGGAAAAAAACAGGATGGAGATTTTATTTTGTATGCGGGACGTGGATACGGAAATATAGATGCTTTAGGACAATTTACCCCGGGAGGTGCATATATAAGTATACAGGATAAGACTATAAAAGAATTGGTTAACTTTTCGATTCAGAAAATCAAGGTTGAACAAGACTTTATTAGTTATAAGATGAATATGTTTTTTCAATTAATGAAGGATTATGAAATAATAGATATTGATAAATATAATTTAGCTGTTTATGGTACTAACAACTCAAAAGAATTAGCTTTTATAAAAGAAGGCTTACCCATAAATATTATAAAAAAAATAGAGAGCGATAATCAATTTTCAAATGTAGGATTTGATAATAACAATAATATAACTATCAATAAGTTATTTAGACAATATATGAATACTAAGGATGATTTTTATAAGTTTGAATTGACGAGATATTTTGAATAAAGGAGTAACCCCATGACCGAAACAAACCTTACCGGTACTACCCCGGATATTACCGTACAGAATATAGAAGCGCTCAAATCGCTGTTTCCGGAAGTATGTACCGACGGGAAAATAGATTTTGACAAACTGCAGCAGCTTTTGGGAAAGAACGTTGATACGAATTCCGAACGCTATAATTTTTCATGGAACGGAAAATCGCAGGCGCTTCATCTTTCTCAATCCCCAAGTACCGGAACGCTTATACCATGCAAAGCAGAAAGCAAGGGCTTCGATTCTACACAGAATTTATATATTGAAGGCGATAATCTCGAAGTACTCAAGCTTCTGCAGAAGCCGTACCACAAGGCTGTCAAAATGATTTATATCGATCCGCCGTACAATACCGGCAACGATTTTGTATATCCGGACGATTATAAGGACAGCATTGAGAACTATCTTGAACTGACCGGACAGGTTGATTCCGACGGAAGAAAGATAGGAACCAATGCAGAATCGAACGGACGATATCATACCGACTGGCTCAACATGATGTATCCGCGTCTTCGCCTTGCGCGTAATCTGTTACGTGATGATGGGGTAATTTTCATCAGCATTGATGATCATGAGCAGGCAAATTTAAAGAAGATATGTGATGAGGTTTTTGGAGAAGATAATTTTATAGCAGCTTTTCCAAGAGTTACTAAAAAGGGTGGAAAATCGTCAGATGTAACTGCTAAAAATCATGATTATATATTAATGTACGGGAAAAGTATTATTGAATCAGATTTGTCAGGCATATCACACGATGATAGTGGATACAGCAATAAAGACGAGTATTTTGAAGAAAGAGGATATTATAAAATAAATCAAACACTTGATTATGATTCTTTGGGTTATGTAAAATCTCTTGATTATCCAATAATAATTGATGCGGAAACATTTTATGCTGGTGGTGATAAAGACTTATATGAACAACGTCAGGCTGGTAAGCATGGAAGAGCAGATTGGACATGGCGATGGAGTAAAGAGTTATTTCAATTCGGATTAGATAAAGGTTTTATTGAAATTCGCAGAGGTGGAGTTCGTCCTCGTATTTATACAAAAACATACCAAAGAGTAAAAATAGAAAATATAGATAGTGGATATGAAATATTAAATTTTGATAGGACAAAACCTTTGTCAACGTTAGAATTTACTGATAACAAATATTCAAATGATAATGCTAAAAAAGACCTGAAAAAGATCTTCGGGAATTTTACATTTGATTACCCAAAACCAGTAGCGCTTATCGATAAGCTATTAAGAATCAATCCTCGTAATGACATAGTAGTGCTGGATTGCTTTGCAGGGACAGGTACAACAGGGCAAGCTGTATTGGAACTTAATCAAGAGGGTGGCAGCCGTCG
>JBAYAL010000167.1:0-4576 GCA_041669825.1 Eubacteriales bacterium
ATTGGTGGGTTGGTTGTAACCAATGCTGCAGGTGGAATTAACAAGGCATTTCGACCAGGAGACCTTATTGTTATAAAAGATCATATTAATTTAATGGGAGTTAATCCTTTAAGAGGAGCAAATTTATCTAGTTTGGGACCTCGTTTCCCTGATTTGAGTGAGGCTTATGATATAGAATGGAGAAAGAAAGCGCTTTCTGTTATGAAAGAGTTGGGAATGAATACTCAGGAGGGTGTTTATGTCGGTCTTAGTGGTCCTAGCTATGAAACACCTGCAGAAATAAATTATTTAAGAAATATTGGTGCTGATATGGTCGGTATGTCTACAGTTCCGGAAGTAATAGTGGCTAATCATGGTGGAATGAGAGTTTTAGGTGTTTCTTGCATAACCAATATGGCTGCCGGAATACTTCCTCAAAAGCTCAGTCACAGTGAAGTGATTGAAACAACTGAGAGAATTGAAACACAGTTTGTGAAGTTCTTACAAACTTTGGTGCGGGTAATAGAGTAATATGGCGTTGTAACGGAATAGTTAGTGGTTCATAAGGGGCTGAAAATATGAGAATGGTGGATTTAATTGAAAAAAAGCGTGATGGAGGAACTTTTTCCAGAGGGGAAATACGCTATATTATAAATGGATATGTTGGGGGTAAGATACCTGATTATCAAATGTCTGCTTGGGCTATGACTGTTTTTTACAGTGGAATGGCTAATGAAGAAATAGCAGAACTTACGATGGCAATGGCTGAAAGTGGGGAACAATTGCAGTTGTCCTCAAGTGATAAACTATTTGTGGATAAACACAGCACTGGAGGAGTGGGGGATAAAACAACTTTGATAGTTGTTCCGATAGTTGCTTCCTGTGGGGTGCCAGTAGCCAAAATGTCAGGTCGAGGTCTGGGGAATACTGGAGGGACAATAGATAAACTTGAGGCTATTCCTGGCTTTAATGTTGAGTTGTCAGTGAATGAATTTATAAGTCAAGTAAATAGAATTGGAATGTCTGTTATTTCACAAACTGGAAATATGGTACCTGCTGACAAAAAATTGTATGCCTTAAGAGATGTTACTGCGACAGTGAATTCTATTCCACTTATCGCTTCTTCTATCATGAGTAAAAAAATTGCTGCCGGTGCTAAGGGTATTGTGCTAGATGTAAAATATGGCTCAGGTGCTTTTATGCCAGATGAAAACAAAGCTGAAGAACTTGCTAGGACTATGGTGGGGATAGGTAAAAATCTAGGAAGAAATACTGTTGCCTTAATCAGTGATATGAGCCAGCCTCTGGGTAGAGCGGTAGGGAACAGCCTAGAGATTCTGGAAGTAATAGATACACTTCAGGGTAATGGTCCGAAAGATTTATTAGAAGTATGTATTGAACTGGCTAGTTGGATGCTGATAGTGGGAGGAAAGGCCAATAATATTGAAGAAGCAGAAAAACTCGTAAATGATTCTTTGGCAAACGGAAAAGCGTGGAGAAAATTTCTGGAATTTGTTTCTGCACAAAATGGAGATATTAAAATTATAGAAGGTAAAAAATTAAAGCTTGCTCCAATAGAAGAGTTAATTAGATCAAAGGAAAATGGGTTTATTAGTAAAATAGATGCAGGAAAAATAGGAAAACTCGCAATGGTAATGGGTGCTGGAAGAGAAACAAAGGAAAGCATTATTGATTTTGGTGCAGGAGTATATATTCTTAAAAAACCTGGAGAAAAGGTAACTATAGGGGAACCAGTATTAAAGCTATATTCTTCAGATACTCAAGAGATAGCAAACGGATGCAATTTGGCAGGAGAAGCGTTTGTTATAGGTCAAAAATCTTTTGATTTTAGAAAAATGGTGTCTAAGATAATTTCTTGAGGTTAGTAATATTTGTTCAACAAGCACAAATTTTTTGTAGTGAAATCCTTTATTGGTTTAAGTGTCAAAAGTATATTATGCCTTTTGAATATGCAATATATAGACATTAAACCTTTTAACTATAAGCATATATAGTATGTGATTTCTGTAAAATAGGGTTTTGACATCTTAACCTTTATTAATTTTCTAAAAAAACTCAGTATTTATAAAACTGAGTTTTTTTTTGCCTCAAAGCAAGATATTTATTTGCAAAAAATCATATAGATAATCATATAAACAAGAATACAGTATTTACTAATACAGAGGTGGAACCTATGAAAAACAGAAAAAATGTATATTGTTTGACTGATGGTTTGATGACTAATATGAATTATGCTGTGTATGGGAATAAGGATAGATTTCAAAATCATAAACATGCTTGGAAAGTATGGAAAACTCTTAAAGAGTTTGGATGTAAAGTGTATCCAGTAGCTAAGGGTCTATCAAGATTAGAGGGGTCTAAGGTATATTCAGAACTTGCAGAGCTACAAGGAAAGGTTGACGCTGTGGTACTTTGTCTTATGCCTGAGTATCTAACTAATGTTGTTAAAGAATCATATGAGGCAGGGGCAAAATATATTTGGTTTCAAGAGAAGAACTGGACGAAAGAGCTTCAGGAGGAATGTGAATTAATTGGTCTAACAGTTGTTAGGGGCTGTGTTCTAAAACATAAAACATATAAAAAACCATTTGCTTACCTAAATCCTTGCTATTGGCATGGTTGGAAAAATGAAAAAGTACCGGAACGCTACTATAGGTTATAGATCTAATGAAATCTTAGAAGTTAGATGCAATAGGTTTAAAATATGGATTTTTAAAATAATTTATATATTTTTTGAAAGAAAAAAATATAAAATATAAAATTAATATTAAGGGCATAATAAAACAATTAAAAAGTAAAAGGGGGTCGTTTTATTATGCCAAAAAAATTTTCCGTTCTGCTAATTGTTTTTTTTATTTGTAACTGTTTTTTGCTATATGATATTCAGCCAGTAAAAGCAGTAACCATTAATACTTCTGCGGAAAGTGCAATCTTAATGGAAGCATCTACAGGCAAAATATTATTTTCAAAAGAAGCAAATAAAGAATTACCTCCAGCAAGTGTTACAAAATTAATGACTTTGTTGATTGCTACTGAAGCTGTTGAAAATGGCAGGGTTAAGCTTACAGATATAGTAACTGCCAGTGAAAATGCTAGCTCTCTAGGTGGATCTCAAATTTATCTAGAACCTGGAGAAAAATTGTCTTTGGAAGAAATGTTGATTTCCATTGCAGCTGGTTCTGCCAATGATGCTTGTGTTGCTGTAGCGGAACTAATTAGTGGTACACATGAAGAATTTGTAGATGAAATGAATTTGAAAGCGAAAGAATTAGAACTTAAGAATACTCATTTTGTTAATTCATATGGGCTTCCGGCAGAAGGACATTATACTAGTGCTTATGATTTAGCCATAATTGGAAAAGAAGCACTAAAACATCCGCTTATTACCAAGTTAACATCTATTCAGGAATATGATCTCAGAGGAGGAGATTTTAAACTTTGGAATACAAATAAATTATTATGGTGGTATGAAGGAACAGATGGTTTTAAAACTGGATGGACACAAGAAGCTAAGTATTGTTTGGCTTCTACAGTAGAACGAGATGGACTACGATTAATTTGTGTAGTGATGGGCGTACCTGAGGTAAGAGGACACTTTGTTGAATCAATGAAAATGTTGAATTATGGTTTTGCCAAATATTCTTATAAAGAATTTTCTCCAGCAGGGTCAAAACAGGGAGAGGTTCCCGTACAAAAAGGAATGGACCTTAAAGTAGAAACCGTAGCAGAAAAACCTATTGCTATATGTATGGAAAAAGGTAAAGAAAAACAATACTGGATAGAGATAAATTTAGATGGCAATGTTAAAGCTCCAGTTATTAAAGGGCAAAAACTGGGAGAAGCAATAGTATATTCTAATAAGGAAGAGCAAACACGCATTAACCTTGTCTCCAATAAAGAAGTGCCTAAGGCGGGTTTTTTAGAGATAATTTTTAGAACTATGCAGGATACTTATAGTATTTCTCCAACAAATATTTAAGTTGTATTTTATAAAATGCCTACCTTTGTGATGCCGAAATTAGATTTCTGATTTGGCTTACGTATTATCTTCATTAAGAATTTGTCTGATACGGTGTAAGGCGGTTCTTTCTATTCTAGATATTTGAACTTGTGATAAATTCATAAGTTTTGCAATTTGGCTTTGTGTTTTATCCTCGAAAAATCTCATAAAGAGAACACGTCTTTCTCTATCAGGTAATTTTTCAAGTACTTCCTTTAAAGCTATTTTTTCAAACCAAGCGGGTGTTTCCTCTTTTTCTAGTGGTAGTTGGTCAATAATAAAGATTGGGTCAGAATCATCTTGATATAGTGTTTCATGGATAGAAGTTGGACTTTGAATAGCTTCTAAGGCACTTACAATATCTTCACTATCCACTTCTAAATCAGCAGAAATCTCTTTAATTGTTGGTTCTCGATCTAATTGAGATAGTAATTTCTCGCGGGAACGATTTATTTTATAAACAAGTTCTTTATATGAACGAGGGACCTTAATAGGATGGTCGTCGCGCAAAAATCTTCTTATTTCTCCAATAATCATTGGAACAGCATAAGTGGAAAATTTTACACCGTAAGAAAA
>JBAYAL010000168.1:0-4565 GCA_041669825.1 Eubacteriales bacterium
GAGGTGTTACGTCTACTAAAACAATATCTTTCATTTCTCCGGAAAGCACTCCACCTTGGATTGCTGCACCAAGTGCTACAACTTCGTCAGGATTTACACCCTTATGAGGCTCTTTGCCACTAATTCTCTTTATTGCTTCCTGTACTGCAGGAATACGAGTAGATCCACCAACTAAAATAATCTGATCAATATCGCTAAAGCTCAATTTAGCATCTTCCAAGGCTCGACGAGTTGGTCCCATTGTTGATTCTACCAAATCAGCAACCAATTCATCAAATTTAGCTCTGGTAATATTCATATCTAAATGTTGGGGTCCTTCAGCAGTCATCGTAATAAATGGTAAATTTATATTTGTTGATGTAACACTGGATAATTCAATTTTAGCTTTTTCTGCAGCTTCCTTAAGTCTCTGTACAGCCATACGATCTTTAGAAAGATCGATAACATGCTCTTTTTTAAATTCTGCAACGATATAATCAATCAATCTCTGATCAAAATCATCCCCACCAAGATTATTATTACCACTAGTAGCCTTAACTTCTACCATTCCTTCGCTAAGTTCCAAGATAGAAACATCAAAAGTTCCACCACCTAGGTCATATACGAGAACTGTTTGATCCTGTTCTTTATCAAGGCCATAGGCTAAAGCTGCTGCTGTTGGCTCGTTGATAATACGAAGAACTTCCAAACCAGCTATTGTTCCAGCATCCTTAGTAGCCTGACGTTGGGAATCAGTGAAATAGGCGGGAACTGTAATTACTGCCTGAGTAACCGGGCTTCCTAGATACGATTCAGCATCAGCCTTAAGTTTTTGCAAAATCATTGCTGAAATTTCCTGAGATGTATATGCCTTATTGTTCAAAGTTACCTTATAATCAGAACCCATATGTCTTTTAATAGATGCCACTGTGTTTTCAGAATTGGAAACAGCTTGTCTCTTGGCAACCTGTCCTGCAAGTCTTTCTCCAGTTTTAGAAAATCCTACTACTGAAGGAGTGGTTCTAGCACCCTCAGCATTTGGAATTACAACTGCCTCTCCACCTTCGAGTACTGCTAAACAGGAATTTGTCGTTCCTAAATCAATACCAATTACTTTACTCATAATTAAACAACCTCCTTATATTAAAACAAATTTTATTTTAAAAAATTATCAACAAGATACTTTAACTTTGGTAGGTCTAATAACTTTATCTTTAAGATAATAACCCTTTTCAAGCTCTTCAAGAACCACGTTTTCAGATTCATCTGATTCAACCTGCATTAAAGCTTCATGAATATTGGGATCAAATTCCTGCCCGACTGCTTCAATTTCTTTAAGCCCTTCATCTTCCAAAACTTTAACAAACTGCCTCAAAATCATATTTATTCCTTTAGAATAAATTTCAAAATCCTGACTGGTTTGACTAGCCTCAACAGCCCTTTTAAAATTATCTAAAACAGGGAGAAGATTACCAATTATTTTTTCCAAAGCATATTTTGCAGTTTCTTCTTTTTCTTTCCTGGTCCTCTTTCTGAAATTATCAAATTCTGCCTGCAACCTCTGAAGGCGGCCATAATATTCCTCAGCTTTTTTTTGAAAATCTTCCACTTCAATTTTTTCTTCTTCTTGCACACATTCTGTATTAACTTCTTCATTAGCTTCATCTTCAGAAATATTCAAAATATTTTCCTCAGAACAATTGTCAGTCATATACTCAATGCCTCCTTTCAATTACTCTCCCTACTTCTTTTGCCTATTAGTAAGCAATTCAGTCAAACTAAAAGTCATATAATCAACAATGGCTATTGCCTTACTATAGTCCATCCGGGTCGGACCAAGAACCCCTATAGAACCAATCTCCTTGCCATTGACATGATAAGTAGCTGATATTACACTGCAATCTTTAAAAACTTTGTTTGAGTTTTCAGAACCAATTGTAACAATCCGCCCTTCTTTATCATGGTGTATTAGCTCTTTTAATTTAGAATTTTCTTCAAAAATACTAAAAAGAGTCTTTACCTTATCTAAATCATGAAATTCAGGCTGATTGAGCATGTTAAGAGTTCCCCCCAGATATATTTCTGGACTCTCCTCTCTATTGTCACTAAAAGTGCTTTCCAAACTACTCAGTACAAAATCTATCACCTTTCGTTTCCTAGATAATTCATTATATATTTCGCGAAGAAGACCACTCTTAAGATCCCGGACTCTGGTACCACCCATATTTTCATTAAAAATATTAGCTAATACTTGAAGTTCCTCAGTTGTAGTATCCTCACCAATATCTACAATATTATTTTCGACAGAACCGTTTTCCTTTATAGTTACCATTATTGCCTTACCTTGCTGGTAAGGAAGGAAATACAGTTTCTGCAAAACACTCTCTTTAGTTCTTGGACAAAGCACCAAACTAGTAAGATTAGTTATTTGGGAAATTAATTTTCCTGTATATTCCAAGGCTTCTTCCACTTCTGAAATTTTACTGGAAATTTGATCTTTTATTCTATTCTTATCAACTTTTTGAAGTGCAATTGGCGCCATCAAATAATCCACATAATATCTATATCCGATATCTGACGGTATCCTACCTGAAGACGTATGTGGTTGTTCAATAAATCCCATTTCTTCCAGATCAGACATTTCATTTCTTATCGTTGCTGGAGAAACACCCAGATCAAATTTGCGGGAAATAGTCCTAGATCCTACTGGTTCAGCAGTTGCTATATAATCTTGAACGATTGCTTTAAGTATTTTTTGTTTACGTTCATCCATTTTCATAGCTTTAGCCACCTCCCCTTTGTTAGCACTCTGCCAAGGTGAGTGCTAATTGTTTCTGACCCTACATTAGCACGAAGGTAAAAGATTGTCAAGGGTAAAAAATGAATCAAATAATAAAGTTTTTTAATATGGAATTAGAAATAAAAAAATATGAATCCATAAGTCTAAGCCTGCCATTTTCCTCTAAAATGATTTTTTCTTTTATATATTTTCTCAATATTTCTTTATAAATATCCTGCATTTCTATATTGAATTTATTGTAAAATTTGTTCAAATCAATTCCCTCTGCAGTTCGCAAACCGAGTATTACATATTCGGATATTCTCTGTTCCTTTGTTAGTCGTTCAGTTTCACTACTAGCATGGGGTTTTATTCCCTTATCTGCGAACTGAAAATATTCATTAATATTTTCAACATTTTTAGTTCTAACACCATCCAAACAAGAAAAAGCTCCTGGACCAAGACCCAAATAATCTTCTCCTCTCCAATAAGTAAGATTATGTCTGCATTCGTATCCAGGAAGGGAAAAATTAGAAATTTCGTAGCGAATATAGCCTTTAGCTAACAAATATTCTAAAACCCAATCATACATATCTGCCTGAAGATCATCATCAGGGAGTTCATTGTTTTTCCCTAGTTTATTATTTCTGTACTTATCCTCCAACACCGTTCCCTCTTCAAGCATCAAACCATACAAGGAAAGATGTTCAGGGCGAAGATTCACTGCTTCTTCCACAGTCTTTTTCCAGTCTTTCATATCCTGTCCAGGGAGACCAAACATTAAACCAAAATTTATACTATCCAGCCCAAAACTCCTGATTATTTTTACACTTTCATATACATCTTCAACGTTATGTATTCTCCCAATTCCCTTTAAAATTCTATTTTGAAAACTCTGGACACCCAGGGAAATTCTATTTATTCCGTATTTTTTCATTATTTCCATTTTTTCATAATTTAAAGTACCTGGATTACATTCCATCGTTTTTTCGATATTATCTTTCCATACAAAATTATTTTCCAAAGCCCGAAAAAATCTCTCCATTTCTTCGGGCTCCAGCACTGTTGGAGTACCTCCACCAATAAAAAGCGAAGATACCCCACCAAGGGCTTCTTCGCTCCACAATTCTGCTTCTCTGTTTATTCCATTAAGGTAAACTCTAATCTCATCTCTATCTAGAATAGGAAGAGAATAAAAAGCGCAGTAATCACATTTTTTTACACAAAAAGGTACGTGAATATATAAAGAAGGCATTTTTTCCACCCTATAATTATTTTTTAGTCATCCATCTGGAGAACTGCCATAAACGCATCTTGCGGAATCTCCACATTTCCCACCTGTTTCATGCGTTTTTTTCCTTCTTTTTGTTTTTCAAGAAGTTTGCGTTTCCTCGATATATCTCCACCATAACATTTAGCAAGGACATCTTTTCTCATCGCCCGTATCGTTTCTCTTGCAATTACCTTAGTTCCTACTACAGCCTGAACGGGAATCTCAAACATTTGGCGAGGGATGATTTTTCTTAACTTATCTACCATTTTTCTTCCCCGCTGATATGCCTTATCACGATGAACTATATAGGAAAGTGCATCAACTATTTCTCCATTTAACATAATATCTAGCTTAACTAATTGTGCTTTACTGTAACCAGCAAGGTGGTAATCCAAAGATGCATAACCTTTTGTTCTGGATTTCAAATGATCAAAATAATCATATACAATCTCACTTAAAGGAAGTTCATAAACAAGATTCACCCTTGATTGGGTAATATAGTCCATATTTTTAAAGGTTCCTCTTTTTTCCTGA
>JBAYAL010000169.1:0-4532 GCA_041669825.1 Eubacteriales bacterium
CTGTAAAATAGCATTGGTTACCAGTGTAGTACTAACTGTAATCTCTTTTAAGACAGTCTTATCTACCAGCTGGAGAGTATCAAAAGCATTAAGTATTGTATCCAACAAGTTATCAGCCTTGGTAGGCACTTTTCCACTCTTTTCAATCTGATTGTCTGTAATAAGTACTACGTCAGTATAAGTCCCTCCCACATCTATTCCTATCGTACTAGCCATATAATACCTCCTAGTAATAATAATTCTATCAGATAATCTCACAGAATTTGTGATGATTTTATCCTATTAACAAGATCATAAATATAATCAAGCGCCTGCCGCGGCGACATTTCATCAACCTTTAACTCCCCTATCTCCTTAATTATAGGATGAATTTGGGGAATTTCAAATAAAACAGGTTGAATTACATCAGGATTATTCACATTAATACTTTTATTAGAGTTAGAAGTTGATTCCAGATCTTTTAGAAGAATTGCTGCCCTCTTTAACAATTCAGGTGGGAGCCCTGCAATTTTAGCAACATGCAAACCATAGCTACGATCTGCTTTTCCAGGCATTATTTTATGAAGAAAAACGATATCCTCACCATTTTCTTTGACTACAACATGTAAATTTGTAATCCCTGTAAAATGGTCCTCTAAATCTGTTAATTCGTGATAATGCGTGGCAAATAGTGTTTTTGATTTCAAATTATTATTTTGAAGAATATATTCAGAAATTGCCCAAGCTAAACTTAACCCATCATAAGTAGCTGTCCCCCGACCAACTTCATCAAGAATTATCAAACTGTTTTTAGTAGCATTCTTAAGTATATAGCTTACTTCTTTCATTTCTACCATAAAAGTACTTTGCCCTGAAGCAAGATCATCTGAGGCTCCAACCCTAGTGAAAATTGAGTCAACCAAAGAAATAGCTGCTTTTTGAGCAGGAACAAAACTTCCTATTTGGGCCATCAATACGATAAGTGCTACTTGACGCATAAATGTTGATTTTCCAGCCATATTAGGACCAGTTAATAATGCCAGATGTTTATCTGGGGTAAGCAGAATGTCATTAGGCACAAACTGCGATTCATTAGACATCAACTCAACTACAGGGTGCCTGCCATCTTTAATGTTAATAATTCCATCATTTCTAATCTCAGGTCTTACATAATTGTTTTCAATCGCTACTTCAGCCAAACTAACAAACACATCTATCTCCGCAAGAGCTTGAGCCGCAGTTAGAATTTTTGCAGAATTATTTAAAACCTGCTGTTTTAAATCCATGAAAATATTATACTCTATTTCCTTTAGCTGTTCTTGAGCAGTAATAACCTTATGTTCATACTCTTTCAACTCTGGTGTTATATATCTTTCTGCATTTGCTAGAGTTTGTTTGCGAATATAATCATCTGGAACTAGATGTCTATTTGAATTGGTGATTTCTATATAATAACCAAAAATCCTATTGTAACCAATTTTCAGGGTGCGAATTTTAGTTCTTTCTTTTTCATCATTTTCAAGTCTAGCTATCCATTCCCTTCCCCCTGAAGCAATAAGGCGCAGATTATCTACTTCACTAGAATAACCCTCTTTTAATATATTGCCATCTTTTATAGAAGTTGAACATGCAGGATTTATGGCCTTAATTATTTCAGCAGATAACTCTTCCAATCCAGACATCTTGTCAATATATGAAGAAAGCATTTTAGACTTATTTTCGATAATCAGATTAATTATCTTAGGAAGTCTCCCTAAAGTGTTTCCCAAAGAGTAAAAATCTTTGCCATTTGCTTTACCATAAGACATTTTACCAATCAGTCGTTCTAAATCATATATATATGATAATTCCTTTTGCAAATCTTTATGTAAAAAACTGTTCATTATTAATTCTTCAACACAGTCCATCCTTGCTGAGATATACTCTTTTTTCAAAAGAGGCTGTTCAATCCAATGTCTCAGCAAACGAGCTCCAACTGCTGTTTTTGTTTTGTTTAAAACAGAAAACAAAGTACCTTTTTTATCCTGGGTTCTAATAGATTCCACTAATTCTAGATTGCGACGTGTACAAATATCGAGTATCATTACATTTTCTTGCTGGTATCCTGAAATCTCAATAATATGATCCTGCTGTGAATCAGGGAAACTATCACTTAAATACTTCCACAATCCTGCTGCAGCTTTTTCTCCTACTGGATTTTCCTTAAAAAGGACAGCTTGATTCTGAAAACGTTTTTGCAAATCTGAAGTGTTTTGAAAAAAGATTTTATCCACTTCATTTACATAAAACTGAGAAAATATTTTCAAAGTAAAACCCTTTGGCAATAAAACTTCTGAAGGGTTAATTCTATTTAATTCAGCTTGTATGATTTCTAACGAAGGAGTTTGAAATATTTTAAAATCCCCGGTAGTTATATCTATATAGGCTAAACCCCATTCTTTTTCTTTATAGATTCCTGCCAAATAATTATTTTTTGTTTCAAAAGAATTTGTATCTAAAAGTGTTCCTGGCGTAACAATGCGAACGATATCTCTTTTTACTATTCCTTTACAGTTCTTTGGGTCTTCGATCTGTTCACATATTGCTACTTTGTAACCTTGCAATACTAATTTTGGTAAATAACTATCAACAGCATGATGTGGCACTCCACACATAGGAATTTTACTTCCTTTTCCAGCATCTCTTGCTGTAAGGGCAATTTCTAAAATAGGAGCAGCAATTTCCGCATCATCACCAAACATTTCATAAAAATCACCAAGTCTAAAAAATATAATCGCATCTGGAACTTTTTCTTTAATTTCCTTAAATTGCTGAAGCATTGGTGTCGTCATAATAATTCACCTATTATTCTTAGTTTCTAAGTCTGCAAATTTCAAAAAGGAAGAGTTAGCTTAACTCTTCCTAAATGCTACTAAAATTTTTATTGTTGTTTCATTTATTCGAATCACAGCTATCTGGGGTTGCTTGGCACCCTCCTCTGGCGGGACAAGTGATACAAGATGCGTCTACTTCGTCTTCATTAGTTTCAAGAGTTAAGGCCCCACTTAGAATTGAATTTATTTCTTCTAACATTTTGGTAAAATTATTATGAGCATCCATATAATTTAGAAGAAGTGGATGATTCTCAACTTTTGCTTCAATAAATTCAATTGATTTTTCATCCTGTTCAGATAATTTTTCTCCACTCTCTTGGATTGCAGTAATCTTTTGATGTACCTTTTGCCATCTTTCGGTAAGATTATTTGCCACTTTGTCTTCTCTAATTTTTTTTTCCGATTCCCGTAATTCTTGAGCTTCTTCGGAATCATAGATAGCCTTTGCCAAGTCACTTGATTTCAAGTATAAATCAGAATTCATTAAAACTCCTCCTTGTAAGTAAAACTCTTTAAAATTTTCCAAACATTCATTATATAAAACAGATTTATAATTATTATACTACATTTCCAAAAAGTGTCCACGAATTAAAAGAAGTTATTTTAATATTTGCTAATTTTCCAATAAGTTGTTCCTTCCCTTCAAAGATAACAACTTCATTACCTCTTGTTCTCCCAGATAATGTTTTTTTGTTAGACTTACTAAAACCTTCAACCAAGACTTCGTACTGTTTGCCATCCATATTTTTTCTCCACTCAAGACTTCTTTGGTTTTGAACTTCCATCAGTCTCTGCAAACGTTTCTTTTTTTCACTAAGCTGAACTTGATTTTCCATTTCCGCTGCAGGAGTACCTGATCTTTTCGAGTACATAAATGTAAAGGCCTGGGAATAATGAATTTGCTCTAGCATATTAATTGTCTCTTCAAAATCGTTCTCTGTCTCTCCAGGAAAACCGACAATTATATCTGTCGTAAGTGTTGCATCCGGAATCTCTTTCAAAATAGCATTAACCCTTTCCAGATAATATTCTTTTGAATATTTTCTATTCATGGCTTTTAAAACATTATTACTCCCAGCCTGAAAAGGCAGATGGATATGCTCACAAATTTTATTTCCTTCAGATATTACTTTTATTAGTTTATCACTTATATCTTTAGGATGAGATGTCATAAAACGTATTCTGTACAAGTCTTTTATCTTATTGATTTCTGACAACAAATCTGCAAAGTCATAATCGAATTTATCATACTTACCATAAGAATTAACATTTTGTCCTAAAAGATTTATTTCTTTGCATCCATCTTCAACTAGTTTTAAAATTTCTTCCATAATTTCTTCTCTAGGACGGCTCCGTTCTCTACCCCTGACATATGGGACAATACAATAGGAACAAAAATTATTACAACCATACATTATATTGACATTTGCCTTTAGTTTTCCTTTTTCAGACTGAGGAATTATTTCAATTGTATTTTTCCCTTTTTCATTTTCAGAAACAGCAACTATTCTTTTTCCCTTTTGCACTTCTTCCAGCATATCCTTGAAATTCGAAGTATTAAAAGTACCCATCCAAATATTGACATGAGGAGCACGTTTATATAATTCATTAACTTTTCCAGGTTGTTGTACCATACACCCACAAACCGCGATAATCAAATTTTTCTTTTTTTCTTTTAAA
>JBAYAL010000170.1:0-4520 GCA_041669825.1 Eubacteriales bacterium
AAAATCTTCTCCATAATCTATTGTTTTATCGAAATATATGTTAGCTTCATTTAAAAAATCTAATTTATACAACTTATTCCATACATTTATTCCATAGCTTTTACCGAAAAAATATTTAAACTTTTCATTAGAACTTTTCATCATTTTTTTATCCAAGTATTCTTTTTCAAAAGGTTTTCTATAAGTTATTTCTTGTTTTTCATTAATAAATTGAAAATTTCCTATAACTATGTCAGAATCAGTTTCTATTGCACGTTTATACAAAAGATAAACCGTATTTTCTTCTATAAAATCATCTGAATCAATAAAAAACAGATATTGTCCACTTGCTATTCTCATTCCAGTATTTCGTGCTTCAGATACACCTTCATTTGCCTTATGTATTACCTTCACTCTATTATCTTTCTTTGCATATTCATCACAAATCTCTCCACATTTATCTGGAGAACCATCATCAACTAATATGATTTCAATATTTTTATAAGTTTGGTTTATAACACTATCCAAACATCTTCTAAGTTGTTTTTCAACTTTATAAATAGGTATGATGATACTTATTTTCACAACTTTCTCCTTCAAGAACATTATTATATCTACACACAAAATATATCATTAAAGGTTTTAACTACCCAAAACTTTTATTTTTTATAAATACAAAGACCAACACCATCGTTATGAAAGCTGAAGGAAATAATAAATCATAAAGCAATACGCTATTAAATAATACAAATGCTAAATAAACATAGAAACATAGGAAAAGCATGTCCTTATTTTTCATGAATTTTTCCTCTACAAGACTTACAAACCATGCTAAAAACGAAGTCCCAATTATTATCCCTAAAAATCCAAAATCTCTAAAAAAAGGATATATCATTGTAGTCATGGCATTATAACTTTGTGTCGGTGAAATAAATCTTGGTATTGCTGTTATTTGAGTAATTAAATAATCAGATCCCCTATAAGGAATTTTAAATAATATAGCAAAAGGAGCGATAACTAGGTTAACTATAAACCCAAATGTTCCCATACCATATAGTGGACTATAACTCCAATTTAATTCATTTAATAAAACATCTAAAAATGTAAAAGATCCTACATAATAAACTACTGTGTTTTCAATAATACTAGTATTTCCCCAATTACGTTGGCTTGTTACCACTATTACTGCAATAACAATTAGTCCAATAAACACAAGATTTAACTTTTTCTTTTTTATCTTTTCTAAATCTACAACTTTAACAATTAAAAACGCAAAAATATAATACATCATCATCTTTACTATTAAATATCTTCCACCAAATAACAGTGTATATAAAACTACATCAACTACTGCAATTAAAGTTAACAACGGAGCTTTACGATCTATAACTATATAAATCATTGCTATTTACATAGTTGCAACTAAAATAGACAAAATCACCTATTGAATAATTAATAATACAGTTGTAGTGGCTAGTCCCATACTGGAATCAAAAGCATAAGCTCTTATTCCTCTAAGTCCATATGATCTAATAATATTTATTGATTTAGCTAAAAAGCCACTTAAATATACCCAAGCAATAATATTTACTATATAAATAACTTTTAATCGAGCTACCCCCCTAATATTTGCATTATCTCTATTAAGTCTTTTGATTTTATTCTGTGACAAAAAAACAGCATTAAATATTAAAATAGACGTAATAGCATATAAATGTATCAAGGGTGAAGGCTTAAATAAATCGTATAAACCCAATGTGGAAATTCCAGCAGAAAAGCACCACATTCCAGTAAATAAAACATTTGATTTTATGATTGTTTTATATTTTATTTTTGTTATAAATATTGTTAAAAATAGTATTACTAAATATAATATCAAGAACACCTAAGTTACCCCCGTTATTAGCTTTTTTCAACTAACGTCTTAATGCTTTAAATGCAAAATTTTTACAAAACTATGAATTTATAGATTGTAGCATTTGAGTCATAAGCTCATCACTATTAAATGGATTAAAGTATTTCACGTTTTGGTACCCAGCAAGTATTTCATAAGAAAAGGAGCAATCCGAAATTAATATCGGCTCTTTATGCATCTTTCACACCTCATTGTAAATTATTAAATACTCATTAAATCTATTATTTTCTTCATAAAATTTTGCATGTTTCAGGCACTCTTTACTGTCAAATCCAATATTCTTACAATTAATTATCGCTTCCGCAAGCTTATTTATATTGGCTTTCTCTACAATAATACCACAAGTATCATCAACACTTTCAATACTACCGCCTGTATCAAACGTTATTACAGGTACCCCACAAGCTAGAGCTTCTAAGTTTGTAGTAGGAAAATTATCCTCTAATGTTGGATTCACATATACATCTGCTGTTGAATATATTTCTGCAAGTTCCTCTATATTATTAGTTCTCTTAATACCAATAATATTTAGAGTTGAATGTTTTAATTGTTTATCATTTAACCCGACCAAAACTATTTTGCTATTACTATCAATAAGTTTTGATAGTTCAAGAAAATACTTAAAGCCTTTTTTTTCACCCCATACACTTGCTACACCTAATATAATAAATTCATCTTCTAAGTTATATTTTTTTCTAAATATATTTTTATTCTTAGGACTAAAGACATTTAAATCTATTCCATTATTTATTACCTTAACATCATATTTCTTCAAGAATGACTCTTTCACTAAACTAGCTAACCATTTTGATGGAGTAACTATAGTCATATTTTTAATACCAGTAAATAATTCTTTTTTTCTTTCATAATTACTTTTAGAATTAGCCATTAATAAACTCGACGGATATCTACTTTTTTGTGGACAATTATTACAACCATCTTTCCATTTATCACAACCAACATAATCAAAGTAAGCACAGTGTCCTGTAAAAGCCCAACAATCATGGAGTGTCCAAACTACTGGCTTATTTGTTTCTTTTAAATAATTAAATAATAATTCTATGTTAATATAATAACCATGAATATTATGTAAATGAATAACATCAGGATTATATTCTTTGACTTTTTTAATAAATTTTTTTGTGGCTTTTGTTGAAGCAAATCCATGCTTATCAAATAATCTTGTTTTTGCAACATGTATATAATTATCAAAACTAGTTCCGATTTTAATAGAATTTATTCCTTCTGGGGCCGTTCCTCTACCATAAGCTATTACACACTCATGACCCTGTTCTTCTAAAATTTTATAAATATCAGTAGCTATTCTACCTGTACTTCCATATCCACAAACAGAGTTTATCTGCAAGACTTTCATTTTATTTCCCCCAAACTACCCTATTCACATAATCCGTATAAGACAATATTATCCTCAACACCTTATCAGATACATTAGGCATACTATAATCTACAACTTTTCTCAAAGTAGCTTTCTCCTGAGTTTCTAGCACCTCTAGTCCCTGCATTATTCTTTCTTTTCCAAGTCCCACCATCATAACAGATGCTTCTTCCATTGATTCTGGTCTTTCATGAGCTTGTCTTATATTAAGTGCTTTAAAACCAAGAATTGAAGATTCCTCACTTATCGTTCCACTATCACTAATAACTGCTTTAGCTTTAGTCTGTAACTTCACATAATCATTAAATCCTAAAGGCTTCATCATCTTTACTAAAGGATTAAGCTCCACACCTTTAGCCTCAATCATTTTCCTAGTTCTAGGATGTGTACTCATGATTATTGGCATATTGTATTTTTCAGCTACAGCATTTAAACTATCAACCAAATCTATAAAGTTTACTTCAGAACTTATATTCTCTTCTCTATGAGCTGATACTACAAAATACTGCCCTTCTTTTAAATTCAATCTTTCTACTACGTCAGATTTCTCTATATCTTCTCTTCTAGAATTAATAACTTCAAACATGGGACTTCCAGTTTTAATAATTCTATCAGCAGGCAATCCCTCTCTTAGAAGATACTCCCTTGCAATATCACTATATGTCATATTTATATCTGAAGTATGGTCAACAATCTTTCTATTAGTTTCTTCTGGTACTCTTTGATCAAAACACCTATTCCCTGCTTCCATATGGAATATTGGAATATGTCTCCTCTTAGCTGCAATAACACTTAAACAACTATTGGTATCTCCCAACACTAAGAACGCATCTGGCTTTACTTCTTCCATGATAGGATCTATCTTAATAAGAATATTTCCTATTGTTTCGACTGCTGTTCCAGTAGCTGCATTAAGAAAATAGTCTGGTTTTTTCATGTTAAAATCCTTGAAAAAAACTTCGTTAAGCTCGTAATCATAATTTTGTCCAGTGTGTACAAGTGTATGTTCAATTGCTACTGATTCTTCTAATTTATTTACTACAGCAGACAATCTAATTATCTCGGGCCTTGTACCAACTACTGTCATGACTTTTAGTTTCTTCATCTATTAAACCTCCAAATAATATGTATCCGGTTTTTCTGGATCAAATGACTCATTAGCCCACATAACCGTTACTAGATCTGTATCTCCAACATTAACTATGGAGTGTGTATATCCTGTTGGTATAT
>JBAYAL010000171.1:0-4510 GCA_041669825.1 Eubacteriales bacterium
CTTCCTTTTTATATCTAATTCTAGGATCAAGATAACAGTAAGTTATATCCACAATTAGGTTAATTAAAATAAAAAATACTGCAAATAAAATCACACATGCCTGTATCATTAATAAATCTCTAGCAAAAATAGAATCAACTAAAAGTTTTCCCAATCCAGGCCAAGCAAAAATGTATTCCACAACAACCGTACCTTCTAGAAGATGGCCCAATTGGAGACCAATAACCGTCACTATAGGAATAAAAGCATTTTTTATAGCATGATGATAAATAATTTTTCCTTCATGTAATCCCTCTGATCTAGCAGTAACAATATAATCCTGCTTCAAAACCTCCAACATACTTGACCGTATAAGTCTCGTAGTAATTGCCGCAAGACCTGTCCCTAAAGTTATTGAGGGAAGAATAAAATATTTAAAACTCCCGTATCCAAATACAGGTAACCAACCTAATTTTACAGAAAAAAGCAGTATTAACAAAAGCCCAAGCCAAAAATTAGGCATACTAGCTCCAATCAAAGCTCCAGTCATTGTTAGATAATCTAAAGCGGAATACTGTTTGACAGCTGAAATAATTCCTGCTGGTATTGCAATTATCAAAGAAACCACCAAGGAAACGAAGGCTAGTTTTAACGTAGCCGGAATTCGAACAACAATTTCCTGTAAAACAGGATTTCCTGTAACTAAGGAACGACCAAAATCGCCATGAATTGCATTACTTAACCAATGAAAATACTGAATCCATATAGATGTATCAAGCCCCTCTGCAACCCTAATTTGTTCAATTTGGTCTGCTGTCAAATTTTCCATTCCGTAACGGGCTATAGCAATCATCTCAGCATTATCACCGGGAGCCAAATGAATCAGCATAAATGTCATCACCGTAACACCAAAAACCACTCCAATCAGCAAAAGAAAACGTCTCGTTATGTATGATACCATGTATAGTTCCCCCCGCTGACACCGATTTTTTCAACTTTCTTCAAATCTAACATCTATGATTACAACCATCCCTGCAATATTTTTATTTCAACTACATTTATTTCAATGATATTTTTATTTTAAAGAAATATGCTCTTTTCCTTAACTTTAAGATATCAAAACCGATATCAATCTACAATCCCAGGGGGGGGCATATATTAGCATAATTTACAAATAATTCCTCAGTATCTAGTTTATAATCTAATTGAACCTTAGATTATCTATTAGGAACAATAGTTGAGAAATAAAAAGTATTTTAGTATAATATATAATAATAAATATTAGTACTGAAAACTTAATTGGATAAATCAGATTATAAATATAATTATATTAATTTAATAGAATTATAATTTAATAGAATTATAATTTTTTACAGACACTTAATATACAAAGTCAATAAAAAAATTCCGCTTGTTGCAAACTAATTTGTGCTAATAATTTCTTTCACAATTAACGCTAGGAGGTGAATTATTTTGAATCTTGAATATTTACATACTTTTTATACCACTGTAAATGAAAACAGTATCTCTAAAGCAGCAAAAACATTACATATGTCACAACCATCAGTAAGTATTCAACTCCAAACCATTGAAAAAGAATTAGGTTTTAAACTCCTTATTCGCAGTAACAAAGGAGTAGTACTTACTGATGCTGGGAAAATAGTATTTGATTATGCAACCACTATTCTTTCTATTGAACATGATATTAAACAAGATTTAAATTCACTACAAACTCACATCGAGGAAATAATAGTCAGCTCTTGCACCGATATCGGAACCTATTCTTTACCTTGCAGTATTTATCTCTTCAAACATCGATTTCCTACCGTTAACATACATTTAGATGTGTGTAATTCAGATACCGTTATTAACAAACTTGAAAATAAATATTCGAATGTTGGAATAATTCAAGAGCTACCATCAAATACTAATATTGAAACTACCAAAATTACTTCAAATAATTTTCTTCTAATCTGCTCGAATAAGATTTGTAGATTTGAAAAAATTTCTCTTAATAGATTAACTGAAATACCCTTAATAATCAGGGAAAATGGTTCTGGAAACCGCAAATGTTTAGTGAATAATTTACAGCGCTTAGGTATGTCTTTAGAAAGTATGAATATTATATTAGAATTATCTTCCAGTGAAGGGATCAAATCTGCTGTCTCAAATGGAAAAGGTTATGCGTTCCTACCTGAAATAGCCGTTTCTCATGAACTTAAATCAAATATTTTGAAAAAAATTGATTTAGAAAAAACTTCTTTTATATCTCACTATTACCTAGCTCACCTAAAAAATACCTGCCTCAAAGAAGTAGATAAAAAATTTATTGATTTTATTAATTCTAATAAAAGAGGTTTTTGTGTGTGATCACTATTTGGATTTTTTTCACAGATGACTATAGTCACCCATTTTCTTTGTTGCTAACTACAATAAAAAGGCTGTCTTAAAAAGACAGCCTTTATCTATAATTTCATTCAACCCACTATTCTAAAATGAAATACTATATCTTAAAACCCTTATTTCACTACTGGGAATCCTTTGTTTGCCCAACCAGTTTCACCAGTAGTTTCCATACCCATGCCAGAATTCAAAGAAACAGCATCATAACCTAATAATTTTAAAATAGCTACTGTTTGCCCTGCGGTCTGACCTGTATAGCAATATACTATGATTTTCTTATCCATTGGTAGTTGCTCAAAAGAAGCTTGCATTCCATTTCCATAAGGAATGTTAATTGCGCCTTCAATATGACCTTCTGCATAATCAGCAGCTTTTCTAACTGACAGGAACATTACGCTATCATCTTTTGCATCAAGAAGTGCTTTAGCATCGTCTTCGCTAATTTTATAGTTAGCATAGGTTGTTCCCTTTACTTCAGCCAATTTTGCGAAGTATTCATCAATAGCAGCTTTGATTTCAGGTGCTACTTCAGTATTAACAGCATCATCAATAGTAGTTGCTTCTTTTACAGTTACATCAGCTATTCCTTCAACCTTAGATAATCCACGATCCCACCCTAAATTAACAGATTTTGCATTAAAACCAGCAACATTCAAGAGGGCAACAGTCTGACCAGCTGTTTGGCCAGTATAGCAATATACATAAATAGGTTTGTCTGTTGGTAGTTTAGCTAAATTATCTGATATATCGGTTCCCCATGGAAGATTTACTGCACCTTTAATATGGCCTTCCCCATAAACATCAGCTTGTCTGATATCCATAACAAACATATCTTCGCCAGCTTTGACCTTTTCAACAAAATCAGCTTGGGAAATTTTGTTACTATCATCTGACAAATTTGCAAAATAAGCATTGGCAGCATCAGCAACTACGTTTACTTCAGGGGCAGGTGTTTTATCAACAGGTGCCGAAGTGCTTGCTGCTTTAGAACACCCTGCTAAACTGATAGCTACAGCAAGAGCTAAAAGTAGGGTTAACATTTTGAATCTTAGTGTTTTTTTCATAATTTTCTTCCTCCCTTTATTGAGCTTGTTATATTTTTCTCAACTATGATTATACAAAATCTTGGGTCTAATTGATTATACATTTTACTTATACAATATAAATATTTTTTATGGATACTGTATTCAAATATATTACAATTTTCTAGGAAGCATCTGCTTCATTTGCTTCAACATCATTCCCAGTAAGCGTTTGTATGGGACGAGAACTATTAGACGTCCATCCAAGCCATGCACTATCAAAAAGTTTGAGATTCCTGTAACCTGCATTGTATAGAGCTAAATAAGTCTCTGCTCCTCTTACCGAAGTTTTACAATACATAATTACTGTCTCTTCAGGCTTAATATTGAGATCATTATATTGCATTCTAATTGCATTAACTGACTTATATGTTCCATCAGCATTATTGTTTTCGGCATAGTCAAATAATACAGACCCTGGAATTGTCCCCTGATCAAACTCCTCCTGTGTGCGAGTATCAAGAAGAACAATATCATCCTTAGGTACATTTACTTGTCTCTGTACATCATCGATTGATGCAATCATATTTTTATTTTTTTCTGCTGCCGTAAATTTTACTGGGGTAATTGCGGTTTTTTCAGCTGTAAATTCCAGTCCAGCTTTTTGCAATGCTTGTAGTCCACCACTTACTACTTTTACATTTTCGTGACCGTAAACCATAAGTGTCCACCAAATTCTTGCTGCGTCCATATTGCTAGTATTGTCATAAACAATTACCATAGTATCATTACCTATCCCATTATTACCCATAACCTGTTCGATTGTTTCTTTCGGTGCAAGCATATTAGCAACTGGTTCGTTAATGACAATATCACCTCTAGTTATGTTTACGGCCTCTTTAACATGTGATTTTAAATAATCTTCTGGATTCTGCATATCAACAAGAACTGTATTTTCATTTGCTAAGAGAGCTGAAACAGAATTAGCTTCAATTATATATTCTCCCTCCGCACTAGTACCGCTGCATCCAGCAAAAGCTAGAATTAAAGATGCAACCACTACAAGGAAAATAATCTTCCGAGACAATCGCATAAATTCTTCCTCC
>JBAYAL010000172.1:0-4494 GCA_041669825.1 Eubacteriales bacterium
GTATAAAAAGTGAAGAAGGTTACACCGACTATTGCGACTATCCACGTGAAGGAGGTAATTAAATAAGTAACTGTAGATGAAAGGTAATTACTCCAGATGATGAAAAAATTAGTGCCGAGAATAGTTGTAGCAACAGGCATGGTTACGTAAAAATTTCCTGTTATAGGATGTTGTAGGTCGCGATGGGCGTATGGAAAATATAGGAACCATCGTAGAAGCCAGGGGATAAGTACTAAAAAATAGAGAATATCTGTTGCTAAGGCAAGACTCGTACCCGCAATTTTCATAGAAGGAAAGCTATTTCCCCAAAGATAAATAATATTGGCGAATCCTCCTGTACCCATAATTACGGCAAACCATCCTGGGGCAAAGTATTTGATAATATGGCGCTCTTGAAAAGATTCCTGCATGCTGCAACCTTTCTGGAAATAATAATTATATCTAATTTATTTATTCATTGTTTATGTGATTATACTAATTTAAAATAATATTTACAATAGTCCAAGAGAATTACAAAATAATCGACTAAATTAATAATAAATTAAGAGTTATTCCATAAAAAAAGAGAAAAATTATTTAAAAAAATCATAGGGAGGAAATAAAATGAAACTAACCGTGCTTGTTGATAATAACTCAATAATTGATAGGTATTTTTTAGCTGAGCCTGGATTTTGTTATTATATTGAAGAAGGAGAAGTAAAACTTCTCTTTGATGTAGGTTATTCTAGAATATTTATTGATAATGCCCAAAAGATGAATGTAGACTTAAATCACCTAAATTATGTCGTTTTTTCTCATGGACATTTGGATCATACAGGGGGGTTAGATCCTCTTATGCAATATTATCTTGAAAGAGGATTTGAAGGAACAAGTGATTTTGTTAAGCCTATGGTATTAGCCCACCCTGATTGTTTTAAGCCTAAATACATCAAGGGTATTGGTGAAATTGGTAGCCGAGTATCTGAAAAAATGGTGGCTAGAAATTTTAAAATGGTTTTGAGTAAAGACCCATATTGGCTGACAGAAAAATTGGTATTTTTGGGGGAGATAGAAAGAGTAAATGATTTTGAAAATAGGATCCCTATTGGGAAGATGATAGAAGACGACAAAGAAAAGGATGACTATGTACTGGACGATTCTGCGTTGGTTTATAAGACTGAAGAAGGTTTGGTTATTATTACAGGTTGTTCCCATTCTGGAATATGTAATATAATTGAGAAAGCAAAAAATGTATGTAGTGATGAAAGAATTGTAGACATTATAGGCGGGTTTCATTTGCTCTCACCTGAAAAAAATGTTATGGATCAGACACTAGAATACATAGAAAATGCAAGACCAGAAATAATACATGCTTGTCATTGTACAGATCTGAAATCTAAGATTCTTCTTTCTAAAATAGCTGAATTAGAGGAAGTTGGAGTAGGGTTGAAGTTGGTGTATTAATAATAAAGTAGTTGTGATGCTAAATCACAACTACTTTATTATTATGTTTGAGAAAAGTACTGTTTAAAGTTATATATTTTAGTAGAATAGTATTGTTAGTAATCCTGAGGCAAATCTATAAAATAACCCTGGGGGTGTTGGCAGGCGGGGCATGTTTTAGGAGCTGAAGTGCTGGAATGAACATAACCACAGTTAGCACATTTCCAACTTGTTTCACAGGTTTTCTGAAATAAAGTTCCATTTTCTAGGTTATCAGCTAAATTTTTATATCTAAAATGGTGATGTTTTTCTACTTCAGCTATATGCTTAAATGATTCTGAAATATCAGGATATGATTCTGAATTGGCAGTAGCAGCGAAGTTTGAATAAAGTACTTGCCACTCTTCTTTTTCACCGTTTGCCGCGGACTTTAAATTGGAAAGAGTATCTTTATAATTAAGGGGATAGTCTGTATCAATATGGATTACATTGGAATTGGGAGCATAAAATGCTAGGTGTTTAAAGAAGACTTTTGCATGTTGTTTTTCATTTTCTGCTGTTGCTTCGAATATTTTCTGAATTGCCTGAAACCCTTCTTCTTTAGCAATGCTTGCGTAGAAATCATACCTGTTTCGTGCCTGAGACTCGCCTGAAAATGCTTTGGAGAGATTGGCGAAGGTCAAGGTGTTTTCAAAACTCATAATCGGCCTCCTTGGAAACTTAAATTATAGTATAATATAGTATCTGGAGAAGGCCTGTATTTTATACAAATAAATGTATAATTGTTGGTTAATTTACCATTAATAATATTAAAAGTGACTAGGATAATAAATAAAAAATGTTCCTCGTAGAACAAAATGGAGTAGGTAGATGCAAAATAATAAAATATACATTTCTATGATTCTTACAGCGTTTCTTTGGTCAGGAGCTTTTGTAGCTGGGAAAATGTCAGTTGTAATTATTCCGCCGATTTCCCTGACTTTTTTTAGATTCCTGTTTGCAGTTCCTTTGATATTTATAATTCTTTGTTGGAAAGAGCCCAATAATATTATTCCTGAAAAAAAACAAATAAAGCCCCTGGTCATTCTTGGAATAATAGGTACATTAGGTTATCATGTGTTTTTCTTTCAGTCCCTTAGATATACAACTGCAATTAATTCTTCCCTTCTTGGAGCAGTAAATCCTATGCTAACTGCTTTGTTTGCAGTTGTGTTCTTTAAAGAGAGGACATCTATTTCAAGAATTATGGGAACAATAATTTCATTATTTGGAGTATTTGGGGTTATAACAAATCTAGATGTAGGAATAATTACTTCATTAAATTGTAATATTGGAGATTTATATATGCTTGTCGGGGTTTTGTGCTTTTCAGTTTATTCGTTATTAAGCCGAGTTTATATGAAAAAGTATAATATTTCCCCTTTGAAAACAACAGCATATACGTTCCTTGTTTGTGCATTAGTAAGTTTCCCGGGAATGTTAGCCGAGAACCCACAAGATTATTTACATCTAGCAAATGGACAGGTATGGGGGGAAATATTGTATATGGCTGTTTTTGCTTCAGTAGTAGGATATTTTTTACAGCTAAAAGCGATACAAACAATTGGGGCACCAAAAACAGCAATGTTTATTAATTTGGTACCTGTTTTTACAATTATTCAGGCTGTGTTAATTCTTGGAGAAAAGTTCAGCTTATTAAAGTTTTGTCTTATGTTTTTAATAATGGGTGGAGTCTACTTTGCCTCAAGACCTGATAAAATAATTGATTGCTCTTTTGACAAAATAGCCAAAAAGGTATAATAAATATTGAATTTGAGTTTAAATATCCAATATTTAAGATTGTACTATTTTGAAGAAAGTAGTTAGAATTTCTGGGTCGAATTGAATTTCAGATAATTTTTTCATTTCCTTAAGCGCTATGTCTGAAGAAAGAGCTTTTCTGTAAGGTTGGTCATGTGTCATGATGTCATAGGTATTAACTACAGCAATAATTCTGGAAAAGAAGGGTATATCTTTACCAGAAAGGCTATAGGGATAACCACTGCCGTTCCACCATTCCTGGATATGTAAAATTGCATTGGCAATACTGGCATATTCTCCAGAAGAACGAGTAATTCTATAGCCAATTTCTGGGTAAGTTTTAAGAATTGCCCATTCTTCTTTAGTAAGTTTACCTCTCTTTTTCAATATTTCTTTAGGAATAGTTATTTTTCCAATATCATGAAATTTAGCGACGTTCATAATACGGCAGAGAGCATAATCGGATAATTGTAGCTTTACCCCAAGCTCCTTAGTGAGGGTTATTACTCGATCATTATGAGCTTTCTTTTCAATATCCTCATTGAAAAGGTATGTATTTAAATAATCAATTGTTTCAAGCTGATTGTTTTGCCATTCTGTCATTTTATTGTTATACATTGCTTTTTCAGCGTTTTGGTATAATTCAGTATACGTTTGATTTGGTGAAGTTTTAACTGAAAGACCTAAAGCAATAGTTAGGGGAACTAAAAGAGGTGGAGATTGGCTAATATTATTCTTAATATTATTCAATACTAGTTGAGCCTGATTTTGCTTTGTTTCAGGTAAAATAATTACAAATTCGTCTCCCCCCCAACGGAATATATATGAATTATCATTACATGACTGAAGGAGTATCTTGGATACATATGTGATAAGCTTGTCGCCTTCATAGTGTCCAAAACAGTCATTTACAATTTTTAATCCGTTTACATCTGCGACAATTATACTTACGGGCAGTCTAAAAGGATCTATATTTGATTTGGTCAGAGAATCAAAGTACATTCTGTTATATAGATTTGTTAAAGGATCATGAATATTAAGATATTGTATTTCAGCTCGTTTCTTTTGAATATCCTCAGATAAATTTACAAAGTAATATATGGCTATCATAGTGAACAAACAAATAACTGAAAGGCCTCCTATTATGTATGCGGTTACAAAAAAATCAAGTTTATACAAAAGCTGAAAAATAAAGACTGAAATTCCCCATAATATAATGCTAAATCCGGAAAATTCATGAAGAAGACGATTGGGTTTGGTTTGCCGAAGAAA
>JBAYAL010000173.1:0-4482 GCA_041669825.1 Eubacteriales bacterium
AACAATCTGTATTCAAGGCATTTCAGATTTAATCACCTTAATCGCCTCGACTCCATTCATCACAGGCATCCGAATATCCATTAGGATCAACTCTGGATTATGGTGCCTCGCTTGCAAAATCCCTTCTTGTCCATTATTGGCTTCTCCTATTACCTGAATATCGTCTCTCAGTTCCAGCAATGATTTGATTCCTTCACGAAACAGTTTATGATCGTCTACAAGAAGCAATTTTATCGGCTTCATTTTTACCTCCTTGGCGTTAGATTATCACATATCGCATCTTGTATTGGAACCCACGCACTAACACAAGTACCCTTTCCCTTTTGAGATGATATTTTTAAATCTCCGCCTATACATGCCATTCTTTCTTTCATCACCTTTAAACCAAAGGAACTTTCTTTTGTTATCAATGGATCAAAGCCGATCCCATCGTCGATAATATCAATCGCATAACCATCTTGCCTATTTTGAGCAATGATTTGAATTGATTTTGCCTCAGAATGTTTGCGCACATTAGCTAATGCTTCCTGAACAACGCGCAACAACTGTAAATCTGCATCTTTTTCAAAATATGGAAAAGGGTTATTGACTTCAAATTTCATCTTCATATTCCAGCGTTGACTGAATCTTGTTAAATAATCACTTAATACATCTTCAAATTTTTGTCCTTCATGAATCTGCTCACTTAAAGCATGAATTGCTTCACGAGTATCATTATACGCTTCAAGTGCTACTTGTTGAATTTCCTTACTAATATTTAAACACGACTGGCACGAATCCTTATGTACCATTTTTTCAAGTAATTCTCCTTTTGCTCGGAAATAACCCAAAATTTGCAGGGTGCTATCATGAATTTCCCGTGCTAACCTAGTCCTCTCCAACACCACAGCCAACTTTTGAACCTTCTCATGTAATCGAGCATTACTTAAGGCATTCCCGAATTGCTCGGCCAAACTCAATAGGAAACTGATATCCTTCTCCTTGTATTCTTCTAACTTTAAGGATTCTAGACAAAAAAAGCCTTCAATATGACCCTCTAAATAAATAGGGACCATAATACTTGAAATTGCACCTTCTATTCCCGTCTTTTTGACGTTAATTAGTGGTTTTCCTGTCTTATAAATTGTAGCATAAGGTTCAGAATTAATAGGGACTTTAGAAGCTGGTTCAGCTTCTATCGGTTGATTACCATCCCAAGTAATACGGTGTTTTTCTAAGATGTTTCCATCATTTTCTACCGTGAGACAAATAATAATCTCCTCATACTTGAAGAATTTATAGGTTTCTTCCGCAAAAGTATTGACGATTTCTTTGAAATCTAAACTTGCATTAATCATGCTGATAATTCTATTGAGTGTTCCAATTTTCATCGCATTTTCTCTAGTTTCTTGGTAAAGCCAAGCCAACTGGTCATTATACAGCTTTTCATTTTCCTCTGCCTTTTTTCGGTCGCGTATATCACGAGCAATTGTCAAAGCCATATTCTTACCGTTTACTTTAATTAATCGTGTGCTCAATTCTACTGGAAGCAAACTTCCGTCTTTGTGTCTATGAACCACCTCTCCAACAGCATGACCATTCTTCATATAATCTTCTACGAATTGGGGATTTTTGGAAGATGGTTCATCCAAATCCTTCACGCCCATATTTAAGAGCTCATCCCGTGTATAACCTAAATTACGACAAGCAACCGCATTGACTTCAAGAAAATTCCCACCTTGCTCATGAAAAAATATAGCATCATTTCCGTTATTAAATAAAAACTCGTATTTTTCTTCCGACGCATAATACTTTTCCAAATCGCTTTCATTATATGGTATTTTTCGTTCTTCCATCAAATCTGTCAATCCATGACATTTCATTTGGTCTGTCACTTAAGTCACCTCGCATTTTAAGCTGTTTTTGTATAAACCCATACATTTTCTTTCTTTTGATTACTTACCTCATTTAGTAGAAAGTTTTTTTATCAATCTCTCCCCAATAATGCTAGCGATTGCACTATTCCGTCCCTTACCAGACCACATTTTTTTCATCATACGCAAAAGCAACAATTGATATAATAGTCGGCAAGACACCATAGTCAGTTCGCTTACACTAGATTCAGCTACTCATTTGTCAATAAAGTGTTAATTTTACGCAAAATTCAGCTTAACGCAATAGTGCTTTTTTTACTTTCACCAGTGAAATTAATAGTGTATATTCAGACATTTCAATCCTCTATGTTTTTTTTTGCAGTATCTTCTTTTTTTTCATCTTCCTCAACTTTTTTCTCTACGCCTTCGGTTTCATTCTTAAATTCTTTAATTCCTCTACCCAAAGCTTTCCCAACACTAGGAAGTTTCCCAGGTCCAAAAACAATTAGAGCTACAACCAAAACAATTCCAGCTGTGACTGGAGTAATAAATCCAAATCCTATCAACATTTTTTTACCTCCCAAGAATGTTTTATCACATTTACAAATTTCTTACTAAATCACCTACTATTTAGTATCTGTTAAGCATATTAGAGATATGCATACATGGTGATATTATTCTTTAATTTGGCCATCTTCCTCTTTTGCATCGCTGGCAGACCTAAACTCTTTAATTCCGCCACCTAAAGCTTTCCCTAAATCAGGCAATTTTCCAGGTCCAAATATCATTAGTGCAACAAAGAGAACGATCCCCGCGGTAACTGGTGTTATTATTCCAAATAGCGGTTGCATAATCTTACCTCCTTCTTTAAATTCCATATATGATTAGGATGCCAAAAGCCTATTATGCAAAAATTACATACTACATATGTTATGATTGGAAGTTTTAAGGAGTATATATTGTAGATGTAAGAGATAAAATCTACTTTTGACACTTGAACCATATATAATTAAATAAAAATAACTTATATTTTCTTCTTCATTTTAACACTTTACTTATTAATATTCTTTAGCACTGAGTAAAAAATAAATAATTATAATTTAATTTCCTGATTTTTATAGCAAACTATCATGACATTAGTTAATAGTTTGATAAACTTGATACTGATTTACCAAAAGCATTATAACAACAACACTAAACAATACTATGAATATAATATCTTTAGCTGTTAATTTTTTGATCATAAATAGCACCTCATTCCTTTGTAGAGACCTTATTTTCAATAGGAATACCTTCCTCAACCCTCGAATATCTGAATTTATTCTTTAGCTTTATAAGCAGCCTTCGAAACTCTAATATTACTCCATTGATTACAAATCCTGGACAAAAGAATCGACACCAAAATCGCTTAATAAACAAGGAAGAAAACAATACAACCGGCAAAATAAACCATTGTACTCCAAACCCCTGCATACTGAACAACGTCGCAAAAGGTTCATATCCAGCAAATCCTGGTGACTTTAACAAAATTGCCCCCAATAATACTAGGTATACTATTACATATTTAATCTTACTCAACTTAGCTTCAATTTTTTTATTACAACATTTGAAGCTACCGCCGCCGATTTTCGCCAGTATCTCCTGCAATGCCCCAAAAGGGCAGAGCCAGAAGCAGTACAAATTTCTCCCTACAATAAAAGTAATAATTGGAATTCCAACTAAAAGCACATACCAAATGAGATTCTCTCTAATCGGCGGAAAATTACCCATAAGAAGTGCCGCCACATTAGCTAACGAAATAGGAGTATTAAACTGGAACCCTATAAACACCAAACCACCGATTAATGTAACCCATCTAATCTTTTTAAATTTAAATATTACCCCAATAAGCATCAGAGCAACTAATAAAAGCACAGAAATTTCTTTTAGGCCAAATTTAAACGGTATTACCTCATCTTTAACAGCCAATCCAAATTGTTTCTTAGCCACAGCATGACTACCTGAAGCTATCGCCTTGGCTATTCCTCTAGTTGAATATGTTGCGCCTGATACCCTGTCAATGTCCTTTTCAATAGATAGAGGATCAGTAATATTCTTGTCCACAAACTGATCAAGATAATTATGTTTTAAAACAATGCTAATAAAAGAAGGAGTATCCTGATGTTTTGCTATTGTTGTTCCAATGATTTTTCCTTCCAAATTGATCCCTGTAACCATCGTAATTGGACCACCATAACCAGTAGCCTCATCAATTACCACATAGCCAATGATCTGTTCCTTCCCCTGTGAATCCGACACTTTCCCCTCATATGTCAGAGGAGAAGAAGCAACCTTTACAAAAGTTTGCGCTTCAGGGAGACTCTCTTTAGCAAATGGCAAAAAATCATCTTCTGGGATCACCCAGCCAATAATAAGTGCCATTATTAAAATAAGTAACGCAACTAAATTAATTATTTTATTTATTCTATTTTCACCTACTGCATAGTTCATATTAAACAACCCTGCTTCATCAAAGATTTGAAAAATATTTTACTTTTTAAATATATCTTATCAGATATTCTAAAATTAACATGTAGTCTATGCAACACATCTTAGAACAAATTTAATCATAAATACAAAACTAAATTCT
>JBAYAL010000174.1:0-4477 GCA_041669825.1 Eubacteriales bacterium
TATTTATGCTATAATACAAAGTAATTTGCTTTAACAAGAAAGGATAATACATCGTGACTACAATATATGAAGAAATTCAGTCTGAAGTCAAATCAAGACGTACTTTTGCTATCATATCTCATCCAGATGCAGGAAAAACAACCCTTACTGAAAAATTACTTCTTTTTGGTGGTGCAATTCACATTGCAGGTGAAGTGAAAGCACGTAAAGCTAAGAAATTCGCAACATCAGACTGGATGCAAATTGAAAAAGAACGTGGAATATCTGTTACCTCAAGTGCCATGCAATTTAATTACTCAGGACATCACATTAACATACTGGACACCCCTGGCCATCAGGACTTCAGTGAAGACACTTATCGAACCCTAACTGCAGCTGACAGTTCTGTTATGCTAATTGATGCCGCTAAAGGTGTAGAAACCCAAACCATTAAGTTATTTAAAGTTTGCAGCCAACGCAATATTCCTATTTTTACCTTTGTCAATAAAATGGACCGTTATGGCAAAGACCCTCTAGATTTGCTAGAAGAAATCGAACGTGTTCTAGGAATTCGTTCCTGCCCAATGAACTGGCCTATTGGTATGGGGGATGAATTCTGCGGTATCTACGATCGGCAAAAGAATCGAATAGAACTTTACCATAAAGGTAGACAGAGGGAATTTATATATCCAGACGAACGGGGAATAAACGACCCTGCCATACGAGGAATCATGAAAGATAGCCTTTACAATAAGCTCTGCGAAGATATTGCTCTCCTAGATATTGCAGGAGATCCATTTGATGAAGAAAAAATTAGCCATGGGAAATTAACCCCTGTCTATTTTGGTAGTGCGGTAAATACGTTTGGCGTACAAACCTTTTTAGATGAATTTTTAGAGCTTGCACCCCCCCCCCACGCTAATATAAGCAACATAGGACCTATTGATCCCATTAACACACCTTTTTCAGGATTTATCTTTAAGATTCAAGCCAATATGAACCCCGCCCACCGTGATCGAATAGCATTTTTGCGGGTATGTTCTGGAAAGTTCGAAAGAGGAATGAGCGTCAATCATGTCAGAAGTGGAAAAAAAATTAAACTTGCTCAGCCTCAACAATTTTTAGCCCAAGATCGAGATATTGTAGACAAAGCTTATCCAGGAGATATTATAGGACTTCATGATCCTGGCACATTTCGTATAGGAGATACCCTGTGTGAAAAAGACAGCTTCGTTTTTGAACGCCTCCCCCAGTTTGCACCCGAACATTTTGCTCGAGTAATAAATCTAAATGCTATGAAATACAAACAATTTCAAAAAGGCATTCACCAACTAGTAGAAGAAGGAACTATTCAAGTCTTTCGAACTACAGATAGAACTGAGGACATCATATTGGGCGTTGTTGGCAAATTACAGTTTGAAGTATTTGCTTTCCGACTCAAGGTAGAATATGGTGCCGAAATAAAGCTTGAACACCTTTCCTACCAGCTTGCTGTGTGGCCAGTTAGCAAAACAAAAATTGATACCACCAAGCTTACCAACCTAAGTTGCTTGTCTGTTGTCGATCAGGATGAAAGAATAGTCGTCCTCTGTGAACATGAATATTCTATGGGGTGGCTAAAACAGCAAAATCCAGATCTTACTTTTCATACCAGTCCAGCTGATGCAGATGACAATTATTAATCACTTCTAATTTTTTAGTGCTTAAAACATTATGAATATCTAATTGTTCATCTTCTGCTACCCACCCAAATTGGCCTTAAAATGATTTGCATTAATTAACCTCCTAAGTTATTGACATCCTTAAATGTAATATGGTAAACTGTATGATTGCAATTTTTCCATTTATATGGTACACTTAAGATGTTATCTCGTAGGAGGTGTATTCATGTTTGAAATTGGCGATAAAATTCTTTATCCGATGCATGGTGCAGGTACTATAGAAGCCATTGAGGAAAAAGAAATATTAGGAGAAAATAAGCTCTACTACATTCTTAACATCCCTGGGATGAGAATGAAAATTATGATTCCTACTACCAATGTGGCTAATTTAGGAGTCCGTCAGATAGTAAATCCCACAACTCTAGAGAACGTACTGGAAAATATTAATCTTGGAGATACAGATCCAGTCATTTATGAAAACCAACGATACTGCAGAGATTTGAATAAAAAGAAAATTGTAAGTGGCGATATTTACAAAGGAACTGAAATCATCAGAGATTTAACACGTAAGAGCCATAAACATAAACTTGGCGCAGAAGATACTAACATGTTAAATAATGCCCGTCAGATCTTTTTAAGTGAACTTATGCAGGTCAAAGGAGTTGCTCACGAACAAGCAGTTGTTTTATTGGATGAAATTCTAGAATCACAATTAGAAAGCATTTAAAACATGATTTAATGCTCTCTTTTTTTATCATAGTGTTGTATTTCACTAAGTTTTATCTTAGGTGATTTTTTTAATTCATATACTTGCTGGATAAAATTCTATATCTATATAATAATTTTCATTTAATAGGACCTTATTGATATATACAGTTTATGTTCAACAACTGCCATGAATAACACCCCTTAAAAGTTATCCTTGACTTATCTTTCAAGAACGATAAACTAGTTATATAGGGGGCGATCATGTTGGATAAAGAACTTATAGCTTTTCTAGGACAGATCCTGAAAAATCAAGCCGAAACCATAAATCAACTTAATGAAATATCCTCTCGCGTTAAACTAGTTGAAGCAAAAGTCGAGACTGATTTGGATTATAAAATTAAAGCTTTATTTGATGCTCGTGAAATGCAAAATGATAAAAATGATACAATGATACAAACCTTAGAAAGAATCGAAACTAAACTTGAAATCTTGCAAATGGAAACAGCCCATCTACGCCAAGCCAAATAGATTAGCCAAAGGAGTTTAATATAAGCTCTTTTTTGTTTTGCTTTTTTATTGTTTGACACTTTTTTGTATATGCAGAAGATATTTATACTAAAAGAATAACTTCAATAATTTTTGTAGCATATTATATAATTCATAAGTAACCATTAAAAAATTTACATACCACTTATTATTTTAGAATAACAAAAAATTAACCATAGCATAAAAACACATTTCATTACAGTTAAATTAGAGGAGGAAAAAAGATTGATTATCATTAAGACCCCGCAACAAATCAAATTGATGGCTGAAGCTGGTAAAATATTAACTGCCTGCCACAGGGAACTTCGCAAGATCATAAAACCAGGTATAACAACTATGCAAATCGACCACTTCGCTGGTGATTTCATCCAATCCCACGGAGCAAAAGCCGAGCAAAAGGGTTACCATGGCTATCCCTTTGCTACTTGCGCATCGGTTAACGATGAAATCTGCCACGGATTTCCAACTGATACTCCTCTTCGTGAAGGTGATATTGTCACCATTGATATGGTTGTCAATCTTAATGGATGGATGGCTGATTCAGCTTGGTCTTACCCGGTAGGTCAAATATCTAAACAGGCAGAAGCACTCCTTAAAATAACTAAAGAATGCCTCTACATCGGTATAGACAAAGCTATTATTGAGAATAAGCTAGGTGATATTTCACATGCAATTCAAATCCATGCCGAATCCCATAAATTTTCCGTGGTACGTGAATTTACTGGCCACGGAATCGGTCAAAACATGCATGAAGATCCCCAGGTTCTGCACTATGGTCACGCCAACAAGGGAATTAAGCTCTGTGAGGGTATGGTATTCACTATAGAGCCAATGATCAATCTTGGTTCCTACAACCTAACAATTGACAAGAACGGCTGGACTGCAAGAACAGTGGACGGCAAACTATCAGCCCAGTATGAGCACACCCTTGCTATAACCAAAAACGGGCCACTGATTTTAACTGAACAAGACTGATAAAAGTTACCCTTGATATCAGCCAAACTTTTTCTCAATAACTGAATATGCTATGAGTATTCTTAATTTCTATTAATTGCAACTACTGCCAACAGATGTGCTTTATTAACCCAATAGAAAATATATATAAAAATTAACATAAAGATATTTACAATTAAATATCTTTATGTTAAAATAGCGCTTGTGTGTATTATTGACTGAAAGAAAGAAAGAGGTACCCAATGCGTTTTCAGAATGAATTCAAAACCTTATACAGTGAAATTGAGAAATTGTTGAAGCGTGACCAGCCTCACCTCGTTGATGAGACAAAATTTGTAACGCTAAAAAAACAAATCCTAGACATTTTCAAATCATTATTCGGCGAAACATCTAGAGAATATAGAGTTGTAAAATTAACTAATTCTCCAGCAACCGTAGCCAAAGTAATGAGCCACATTGCTGCTAGAACTGAAACTCTAACCAGCAATAATATTGCGGTAAATATATAAGTCTACAAAGACTATTTTGTAAATATACACTCTCCACTATTGTCGTTTTTAATGACAATAGTGGAGAGTTTTTTCTTATGTGTTAAGTAGATCTAGATTTTCTTTCATATCTTCATAAAA
>JBAYAL010000175.1:0-4461 GCA_041669825.1 Eubacteriales bacterium
ATTTAGCTTAGAGAATCAACAAATTCTTGGAGTATTGTAAGCTGGTTTTGAATTTTAGCAAGTTCTTCAGTTTGTTTAGCCTTGATTTTGTCAATGTTTTCCTGAATTATTGTTGTATCTCCTGATTTTAGAGCTGCAATAAATGCGTCCTGATTGGTTGTTGCTTCCTCACGAAGAGCAATTCGTTCCTCTTGGGTTAATTTGGGCATTTCGTCACGGAATGATTGGGATTTGGCTTTGATTAAGTCTAATGTTTCTTGGTCCTTATTTTCACGGGCTGTTATAGAAATTTCTTTTAGAGATTCCTGAACACTCTTTAATTCAGTACGTGCTTCCTTCATTTGATCTTTGGTGTCAGTAAGCTGATCAAAATATTCTGGATACTGTTCAGCATACTGTTGCATTTCATTAGAACCTTGTTTCATTCCTTTTGAGTCTTTCTGCATTTCTTCAAAGCCTTGCTTCATTCCGGCTTTGTTACCAGAAAGTAAATTGTGTTTGTCGCTGTTAACGGAATTGGATTTTTCACTGAGAGTTGATTTAGCAAATCCAGATCCATTTGTGGGGGTAGTTGCTGCAAAGGCTGGAACTGCAACAAGGAGAAGAGATCCAGCTGCAACTAAGGTAATTAATGTTTTGGGAAATTTTTTCATTAGACATCTTCCTTTCAATATAGTTTTTTCTGTTTGATTATTTTAGTGTGGGTTTGAAAATAGAGTAGTAAATTAAGTTGTTTTATAAATAACTGCTTAATACTATGATTTTAAATAAAACGGTAAGTTTATGGTTCCTCTGTCTTCGTTTATAAATATACCCAAGTAAACTGAAAATAAGCTTAATGATATAAATATTTTATTAAAAATAGTAGGAGGATATAATTGCTATAATTAAGGCTGAACCAAAATTTTGATTGGCTCAGCCTTAATTATAATAGATTATTTTTAGACTTTGCTTACGAAGAATCTAGAGTGAAGTATTCGTGAAACGTGGTTAACGTGAGAATCTAAAAATAAGTTTAAGTTATTATTACATTTAATGTTATTAATGCTAATTAGCATTAAATTCTACAATAAACTTGGTGCCTTTACTAGGTTCACTTTCCGCAGTTATCTGGCCTCCTCTGACTTTTACTATTTCTGATACGATTGATAGTCCTAACCCTGCTCCTTGACCTTGTTGGCGGGAGCGAGAGCGGTCACCTCTGTAGAAACGTTCGAAAATATGAGGTAAGTTTTCTTGCGGGATTCCCCTGCCATTGTCTTGAACAATTAAAGTGATAGTTTTATTGGTTTGGCCTAAGCCGATATCAATCCTTCCGTCTATGGAGGTGTGTTGAATTGAGTTGTTTATGAGATTAAATAATATTTGTTTCAGTTCATCTGTTTTTAAAGGAAAATATATTTTGCTTTCAGGTGAGGAAGGAAAATCCTCAAGAGTGTTTTTATTAATTTTCAAAGTTCTATTTTCCATAAGAGAATCGATGAGAGGCCAAAGTTCAGGTAATACTTCACCTGCTGAAACAATTGGTGCATCGGAGTTGTTTGCAGTATCATCTGTTTGGGCTATACGATTTAAAGTGAGCAGACCTTCTGCAAGACGGATTAAACGCTCGGTTTCAATAAGCATGGTTTTATGTGCCGAGTCTAGAGTGTCTTTATCAGTTTGTCCACTTCGTTGAAGTATTTCTAAAAAACCTCTAATAGAGGTGAGTGGGGTCCGAAGTTCGTGTGAAGCGTCTGCTATGAATCTGGACATTTGGTCTTTGGCATTTCGTTCAGTTTTTAAAGCGTGTTCAAGTTGTTCCAACATATGGTTCAAAGCGTCTTGAAGTTGTTTTATTTCGTTGGCTGGTTTTTTTCCCTGAATTCTTAGGTTATATTGTCCGTCAGCAATTTGTTTGGCTGTAATGGACATGTTGATCAGGGGTTTGAGAGGTTTCTTGAGAGTAAGGTAGGTGATTGCTGTTCCGAAAATAAGAATGAGCATGGCGTACATAATATAACTTTGTAGGTTTTTTTGGAGAATAAATTCTTCGTTTTCTAGGGAAGATCCAATGACTGCAAACCCAAGAATAGGAGAATTGTCATCATTTATTTCCTGTCTTTGGGCTAAAAATCTTTTTAAACTGCTATAGGGTGTTTGCATGCCATTTTCCCAAAAACCTTGGGGGGGAGAATATGGGTGGTTGTTTTGGAGTATTGGGTAGAAAAAAAGCATATAATCTTCTTGAGATAAATTGAGAACTATAAAGGGGTTACCTGAGGTGAATTGGCTTAATAAATATTTCTTAGGATTTTCAGATAGAAAAGATGGACTGAGTGGAGATGCAGCATGTCCATAACTATATATAAATGATTCCAGATTAAAGTCGTTGGAAAAAAATGCTACAAAACTTCCAGGATTAAGACCGGGAAATTGTGAAGGAGGAGTTTCATTGTTTTTAATCCATGATATTAGATTTTTTTGAATGGAATTATAGTCGGCGGCAAGATCTTGTTCTATATTTTGATAGAGAGAACTTTTTAGGGAATAATACTGAAAAGAGCCTATTAAGGCAAAGAAAAAAATGAGGCAAATCCAGAAGCGCAAAAGAAGTTTGCCGATAAGGGAGTTTTGCCAAGATCTAAATTTTGCAAAAAAAGATTTTATCATTGCTAGACCACCAATCTGTAACCCAATCCGCGGATGGTTATAATTTGTTTATGATCGTTGTCGTTAAGTTTTTCTCTTAAATAGCGAATATAAACTTCAACAATATTAGCTTCTCCTTCAAAGTCGTAGCCCCAAATGTAAATAATAATTTTTTCTTTACTTAAAGTTTGATTGGGATTCCAGAGAAAATATGTCAAGAGCTTGTATTCAGTTGGCGAAAGGTGAAGAGTATTGTTATTGTAGCTGACTGTTTTTTTCATTTCATTAAGAACAAATGGTCCTATCGTTTTTTGGCCTGAAAGGTCAGGAAAACGGTTTCTAAGTTGTACCTCAATGCGTGCTAGTAATTCTTCAAAATGAAAGGGTTTGACAAGATAATCGTTGGCTCCCAGACGTAATCCTTTTACGATATCCAGCGAGGCATCTTTAGCAGTTAGCATTAGCATTGATGCATTAGAAATATCAGGAATTGTTTTGCATAGTTCGTAGCCGTCCATTATCGGCATCATGATGTCGAGGATAATAACATGAGGGTCGAAGCTTGGTATTAATTCCAGAGCATCTTCGCCATTTTCAGCAGTTTCAATAATATAACCTTCTTGTTTTAAACCAAGGGAAAGCATCTGGCGAATTGATAAATCGTCATCCACTATTAGTATACGAAATTTGGCAGTTGTCATAATATTTCCCTCCAGTAAGTATTATTAAGACAATGATAGCAATTTTAGCTGAAAAAATTCTGAGGATATAGTTAATTTATATTAAATTTTTATTCTTAAAAACAAAAATAGAGTCAAAAGATAATAATAGATATGATGATAAATCGAGGTAGCGTTTTTGGCTTATTACTTAATTATAGCAAATAACTGAATCTATTGCTAAAATACAAATTTTGTTTTAGAGTAAAATTAAAAGCAGTAACATGGGCATTATTGAATGTTTGTGCAGGCTGTATTGTTATAAAATGTATGGAGGATGATTATTATGGCAATTGTAGCAGTTAATATGGTTCCTTTGGGAATGGGTTCAAGTGTAAGTAAATATGTTGCAGCCGCTGAAAAAGTAATTGTTAATCGACCTGGGATTAAACGTGAACTAGGACCAATGTTTACAAGCCTCGAGGGAGATTTGGATGAAATTATGCAAGCAATTCGAGAGATGCAAGAAGCGGTATTTGAAACAGGTGTCGATAGGGTGATTACGACAATTAAAATTGATGACCGTAGGGATAAAAAATCTACTATGGAGGGAAAGCTTGATTCAGTTAAAGCTAAAATTGAAGGTAGGGCGTAGGTATTTAATATTTTATGAATTTAAAAAAAATATAAAATTTGAAGTTGGAAACAGACAGGATTAGTCCTGTCTGTTCTATATTACTAGGAGAATTTAGTTGTTTTGTGATAAAATATTAATACTTAAATTTAATAGGCTTTTTTGATAGGCTCTTATTACGATTTGCTTAAAAAAATTATTATAGTATCACAAGAAGACTTTGTGTAGTACTATACTTGTGTAATTTTTTTTAAAAAATAATGTTCTGAATATTTTTATAACAATTCCTAAGTAATATTGCAAAAAAAGTAATAATGATTTGAGTTTTGCTAAATTTAATGAGTTTAAAATAATATCAAAAAAAGGGGTAGGAAATGATAAGGGATTTTTTTAAATCACAGCTAAAAAAGAAAATACTTATTCTTGATGGGGCAATGGGCACAATGATTCAACAGGCTGGTCTTGATGCTGTTGCTTTTGGAGGTTTGAAATTTGAAGGGTGTAATGAACTCTTAAATGTAACTTGTCCTGAGCTCA
>JBAYAL010000176.1:0-4456 GCA_041669825.1 Eubacteriales bacterium
AGGTTTTAATTTTGATATTTAAGGTTTTTAAATGTCCAATTGTTTTCAAATTTTCACCCCCACAAATACAGGTTTTGCATACCTATATACTGGATGACTACCATGGAATGAAACATCATATATATCACCTTCATAGGTTTGTTTAAAGCATGATCCAGCAGAGAATAAATAAATAATTTTCTTTTTCAAAGGTGTATCTGAATAACTTTGGGACTGAACAAATCCACCTCTTCGTATGAGCGAATAAAATCCTGATTCTGTTACTGTATCCAGTTCTTCTTCTTTAGGAAGTGAAATACTTATTCCCATATGGAAATCGCTTGTATTATCAGTAAGCATTTCACTTAAAATTTTGAGAGCATTTTCTTCAACTGTTTTGTCAAGCTCTATTTCTTCTACAATTTCAAATTTTCCCAACCCAGACGTCCTTTTACCTCCTATACCTGAAAAAGATAAAGCATTAAGAAGACGTTTAAATAATAACTTTTTTTCATTTTCTTTATAAGCTATTATTATATATAAGCCACAGTTATCAAAAAATCTGTAAACACCTACGTGATACGGATTAGTTTCTTCCACTCCTTTAATAGCTGCTCTCGTAATTGTTTCCTGGTTACCAAAAGAAGTACAAACATTGTCAGGATCAAAAGTATTTTTGTTATTTAAACTTCCAAGATAATTTTCAAATTGACTTACTGGAATGTATTTCAATGCTTTAAATTTTTTCTTTAAACTACTATCTGATTGCTCCCTATGTCTTGAAATTTTCATTATAGGTTTTGGCAAAAAATACTCTTGAGTATTATACGGTAATGCATCGCTTAATAATAAATCATTAGTTTTAATTGCTGAACACAGCTTGTCTAACAGTTCTTGGCCTCCGCACTGCAGAGCCTCATAGCATAAGGCTGAAAATAAGGTATCTGCATGTATAGTCATTTCACTGCTAGCTAAGGAAGTTTTACCGCTGTCATCTCCTATATGAACAGCAGTCTTAAATTTAAGCCTGTAGAGACAATACTTCATAATTTTCCACACCCTTTAATATTTCAGCAAGTATATTTACGGTATCCTCGTTAAGGTCACCATCAATTAGTGTAATTTCAAAATTAGTAAGTTTTACTCTGCCATATCCTCTAGTCCCATGTCCCCCTAGATAATCCATATGAAGTAGTTTAAAGGCTTTAGCTAAATTTTCGAAATCCTCTATAATCTCATCATTGTTTTCTATATCATATACAATTCCCAATTCGAAAATTGCACCTCTAACTACTCTTTCAATCTGACGGGGATTAGCTATTGACGTTATTCTATTTATAGTGTTTTCGAATTTTATTTCAGTTGCTCCCCCTAATTTATTTAGCATATCATTATTAATAAGAAAAGCATCAGCAAATTGCAATCGGGATTTAATTATTGGTTTACTACTTGAGCCAAATAATCTTTTTAATTCTGTAACGTCATTATTACAATCTTTCATTACAATATCTTTAGCTATGCTCCTAGCTAATAAAGTACGCACTTTTCCTTTTAAGCTACTACCTGGAATAATAGGAAGTTTAGTAATCTGATCTTTAATAACTACTGAATCTACTGCTCCAATAGCTGAAAAAGTGTTCGAACCGCCAATGTGCATTCCTGTTAAAATATTGATTTTTGATTTTATTAAAATTTTTCCATACATAGTATTCTTTCCTTCCTATTAATCATTTCCACCTAAAAATCTATGATAAGCCACTAAAGCTTCGAAATAACGCGAAAATTCTATGTATCTTTTTTTACTGGAACCTATAGAATCTATTTTTTCAAGCAACTTAGCTTTCTCCACAAAACCTTTCATCGCTTTTTTATCTCTTCCAGCTTCATATATAATTCGTATTTTAAGATACTTAATTTTATCTTGAGTTGATTCTGGTAATTTATCTTCCTGTAATATTGCTTCATTATATATTTGATTAATTAATGTAAGAATATTTCTTAGTTTTGAAGTAGTTATATCAAACTTATAACCATATCTTCCCTCACTACCAATACTATGAATAACTGTTTCTGCTTCTTTAATAAAATCTTGTTTTTCTTCAACAGTTTTTACATCACTTTTCCGAGAGTTATTATAGTCATTTTCTATAAGGCCAACCTTTTTTGCTTCATTGCTTAATTTTTTTTTCCAGTCACACATTATTCTTCCTCCTTAATTTCTCTATGCAAATAAACACAGATTAGTATTGCTGTGAGAAGTTGTCTTCTATCCTCATCATTTAATATCCAAGCATACATTCTATCAGCAAAAATTCTATATTTTTTGTACTCACTTTCATTATTTTTGTCAGGACCCATTCTACCTAGAAGATACGCATAACGTGCGATGTTAATTCTATCTCCATTTTCTTCTGCATTACGAATCAAATACAATAGCTTATATAGGAAGGACGCTCCATAAGAATCAGAATTGTCATTTTTAGACTCTTTAAAAAACGTGTTTTGTAGCAGTCTTAGTTTTTCTCCAATTACTTTTTCTTCGAAAACATCCCAGGAATAAGTATGTCTAGCTTCCACCTTATCCATTATTACTTCTTTTCCAAAAAGAGAAATTGAGTTTTTTATGCAATTACCATTATTCTTATTTTCTTTAGCTGCTTTTTCTAACTCTTCTGTATCCAATGCCATTCTGGATAACGGATATGATGAATCAAATACTCCTATTCCTGCCGATATTGTTAAAGTTTTTTCACTAAACTTAGCAAATGCTTTTCTAATATCCACTGCTATTTCGATTATTTCATTCCATGCTCCTACTATAAATAAATCATCACCGCCAGAATATACAATTGTAACGTTTCGTTCTTTATTTTCCGTCTGACCTGTTAGTGAAAATGGTTTAATATTTTCTCCTAGCTCACCTTTGATAAGGTCATTAATATAATACTTGTAGAATAAGGACAATTGTCTGGAAAGAGTAGCTGTTCTCGACAAAGTAATATATTTGTTTGGATCACTTTCTTGGCTTTTAAATCCAGATACAAATGCTGTACCAAGATTATCTACATCTGCCCTTAATACTGCAATTCGTTCTATTCCTTTTGATTTTTTGGCAAGTTCTTCAAAACTAGCAATTCCGTCTACATTCTTAGTACAATAATCACCCATCAATATTTTTGTAGCAAACTTCATACCTGTCATCAGCCTATTTTTACTATATATTTTCAAGACAGAATTTTTCTCTGCTTTTATTAACTGTTTAGCTTCGTTTTCCGTAATTGTAGATATATAGCTTTCTGTGTTTTTTAAAGATGGAACTGCAAGATTTATTTTCTTACTAATTTTTTTATCTGATGAAATTATAAGAATGTTATCCTTTATTATCTCCCTTGATATTTCCTGAAGTGCATTACATGTTTCACATATATCCCTATCATCTTTATCCTTTACCAACTTGTCCGCTGTTCCGCAGACCACACACTCTCTTCCTTCCGAGAAATTCCCAAGACTATTTAGTCGTCTTATTTCATCTGCTCCATATCTTCGTATTTTATGTTGAGATAATTTACTAGAAAGATTCCTATAAATGTTTTGATAAGCTTCTTTATCTTCTGATATGTTTTGCAAGTCATTTGCTGAACACTCTTCATAGGCTATTGCTAAATACAAAGCATTACCAAATTTAGATATGAACCATTGGTTAATACTTGAATTTGCTTTATTAATATTTTCTATAATATCTTTAGTATTCGGCAGTAATATATAGGCATGTCCTCCTCCTGTATATATTAAATTAACTCTAGAAAGTCCACATATAGTTAACAACTCATCTACTATATGTTCCAACATTATTTCCAGATAAAAAGACCTAGCTCTTAATCCTTTTAAAGCTCCTTTAGAAGATATCGTATAAATAAATTGTTGAATACCAGAAAAATCACATGAAAACATAAGAAATGCTTTTTCTTTTTTAAATTCTTTTTCTTTAAGTAGCAATTCATTTTTAAAATCTGTTCTTTCTGAATATATAAGATATTCGTAAATACAAGATGCTATAGCTGCTGTAATTTTAATGTGATCAAATAATGAAATGTCTACTGCTTGTTTTTTTATTATGCTTGATGGAATATATGATGTATTAGCTTCACAAAGTTCTAATATAGAATTTATATACTCAGGTTCAAAAACTATTGTTCTAAGACCTTTTTTGAATTCCTCATATATATCATTATAACTATGCTGAACTTTAACAATTTCTCTTATATCCTGAGGATAATTTATCCCGTTTTTTTTATCTAGAGTGTTAGGCAAATAGCTTTGGTTTCCAGTATTATTATTTAGTCTATTAAACACTGATTCCAATGGAAGTTTTTTTTCAAATCTTTCTTTACTTTTATTTTCTCCTTCAATATAGCTCATATCATGTCCTGAAGAGATACTATTTGCAATACTGACCAAGTATGCAACTGAATCAGAA
>JBAYAL010000177.1:0-4449 GCA_041669825.1 Eubacteriales bacterium
AGTTTTGAAGGTAGTGGCTATAAAGAGATTAAAGAGTTATCTGATACTCTTAATTTTGCATCAAGTGAACTATCTAAAGTTGATGACCTTCGTAAAGAATTGATAGCCAATATTTCTCATGATCTGCGTACCCCTCTCACGCTAATCGGCGGATACGCAGAAGCAATGCGGGATCTTCCGGATGAAAATAATGCTGAAAATGCGCAGATTATTATTGATGAAACTACTCGACTAACAACTCTTGTTAATAATGTCTTGGATTTATCTAAGATTCAATCCGGGATGCAGAAATTTAATCTAGCAAGCTTTAATTTGACAGACAGTATAGAACATGTAATTAACAGGGTAAATGAGCTTGTTAAAGTGGAAGGATATACTATAAGTTTCATTTATGATAGTAATGTAATAATTACAGCGGATGAAACGAGAATCACACAAGCCTTATATAACTTGTTAGTTAATGCAATTAATTATTCTGGTGATGATAAAACTGTTGTAGTAAAACAACTCACATCTGATCATAAGGTTAAGATTGAAGTAATTGACAATGGTGAGGGTATACCTAGTGAAAAACTACCGTATATTTGGGATAGATATTTCAAGTCTGATGAAGCTCATAAACGAGCTGTTACGGGAAGCGGTATCGGATTATCTATTGTCAAATCAATAATAGAAATGCATGAAGGAGAATATGGAGTAAACTCAAGCCTAAACGAAGGAAGTGTTTTTTGGTTTAAGCTGAAAAGGTGATTGAAAAGTTATTGTTCCTCATCATCTTAACAAATACAGCAACAATTTCGGAGTCAAACTGAGTTCCAGAGCATGTTAGTAATTCTAGTAACGCCGGTTCTGTACTCATTGCTTTCTTATAAGGTCGAATATTTGTCATCACATCATAAGCATCAACCACTGATATGACCCTTGAAGCAAAGGGTATTTCCTTTCCTTTTAATCCTTCTGGATAACCAGTCCCATCCCATCTTTCATGATGGTGTAGGATGAATTTTGAAACATGTGAGAATTGATCTGAGGCCTGAGCAATCCTGTATCCTACTTCCGGATGCCTTTTAATAGTTTCCCACTCATCTTCAGTTAAATTTGAACTCTTTTTTAAGATTTCGTCTGGAATTGTAATTTTTCCTATATCGTGTAGAGCAGCAACTGCACTTAATTCATTAATATAAAAATCAGGTAACTTTAATTCATGTCCTAATTTAGTTACAAGCACTTTCATTCTATCGACATGTTCTCTTGTCTCAACATCTTTTTCACTTAATAGGTTTTCCAAGGTTTCAATAATTTTACTTCTGGCCTTTCGCCCTTCTTTAATCTTATCCTGAAACATTAAGGCATCAACCAAACGAAAAAGTTCATCCAAATCTTGAATTTCAGAAGTTTTTGTGACTTGACCTAAAGATATACTTAGCGGTACAGTTACAGAATCAGTTTGCTCAGTAGCTTCTTTTATTGCTTTTACCACACGTGAAGTTATTTTGGTGTCTGTATTTGGCAAAAGAATAACAAATTCGTCCCCTCCCCATCTGGCGACAAGATCACTTTTACGTGTCTCTTTCGTTAAGATTCTGGCCATATCTCTAATTAAAATATCTCCCTGGATATGCCCAAAAGTGTCGTTAACGAGTTTAAGACCATTCATATCTCCCATAATGATTGAAAAAGGAAGATTCTTGTTACTGTCGTTATTTTCTAGATAATATTCCATATAATTACGGGTATATAAATTTGTTAATTTATCATGACTATTATTATAGTTAATAATCTCTTGCTTTTGATTTAATTCCTGATACATTCTTCCAAAATGTGAATGAAGTAGTGCGACTGAAACAATAAGGGCGTTGAGGCTACAAATAACCTGAGCTAAAACTAAACTACTCTCAGTTTTCACAAAAAGAAAAACTGCAATTGACATGCCCCAAAAAACAAATGAAATTCCTACAACATGATGGGCCCTATTAGGTATTATTCTCCGACAATAATAAATACCAGAATAAACTAGAAGTGTTGCAACAAAAATTATTTCTAATTGCTTCATAACCATAAATGGAACATAGAGATAAATTCCTATACTATTCGTAACCAAAATCAATAAAGAAAGAGTTAAAAGTCCTTTTGGTAGTTTTTTATCAGCGTATAGAAAAATTCCCGCACATAACAAAAAGTTACTACTGATGTAAAATGCTTGATCTAAAACTAAAAAGAAGTCTGCATTAGGATAAGCCATAAATAATAATCGTATAATATAATCTGTAAAATACAATATCCATCCAAATAGCCAAAATTTCAAATAATTCTTTTGAAAATGAATATAAGCATGAATATATATACTTACAAGAATAAATATAGCACTTAATATTGCAACATTAAATATATCTGAGAACGTGTACATACATTACTCCTATTAAAAGATGGTTCCAGTTTGATTTTAGAACTTATCATGTTTTCTAAAAAGAAAACCCTATTACTTCTCAAGATAATTATATTAAACCAATTCTACGCTCATGAAATAGATGTATAAATGTGTTTGTATTTGATTATAACAAAATTACATGTTAATTAAAACTTGCATATTTTAATGGCAAAATATAAATTTTTATTTAATATCCTCCACTAAACAAATTAATTTCTGTGTAATTTTATATGCTTATACTTTTCTCAAACAAACCATTTATGTATAGATTCTCTATATACTCCTCATATCCTACCTGTTCTTACAAAAAATACATATATGCTATCATTTTTTCTATAGTCTGGAAATTATTAATAAGAATCATTTAACAGATGATTAACAGTGGTCAAAGGTTCGCACTTCAAGAAATTACCCTAGATTTATTATTTGTATGCTATGACCTCCATTTATAATATCAATAAAAAAGCATAACACCTGCCAAAGTTCATTCAACCATCACATTATGAACAACTAAACACCAGAGTTAGGTACGATAATAGAAACATAGTAAAGACAGCAGACATGGCAAACAACGAAAGGAGGAATATTTATGACTGAACCAAAATTTAGACATGAACTGAAGCACAATATAAATTACTATGATTATCTTGAGCTTACTAGAAAATTAAAATATTTTACAAAGATTGATAAAAACGCAGACGATTCTGGAACATACAGAATACGTAGCCTTTACTTTGATAATTTTAATGACAAAGCACTGAGAGAAAAAATAAACGGTTTTTCTAATCGAGAAAAATTCAGAATTCGCTACTATAATGATGACTTATCTTATATCCGCTTAGAGAAGAAAAGTAAACATAATGGTTTATGTTTAAAACAAAAAGCCATTATTACAAAAAAAGAATGCGAAGAACTTATAGCGGGGAATTTAGAATTTCTAAAAGATCCTGGTAAACCACTTTTTTTAGAGCTTTATACAAAAATGCAGTATCATCAATTAAGACCCAAAAATATTGTTGATTATACTCGAGAAGCTTATGTATATCCAATTGGTAATGTTCGTATAACCATTGATAGCAAAATTAGAGGAAATGAATTTGTTGGGGAATTTTTAAATCCGGATTCTATGGGCATACCTTTATCAAACCCCATAATTTTAGAAATAAAATATGATGAGTTTTTACCTCAGATTATCAGTGATATTACCCAGATTAGAAACAGACACGCGGCAGCATTTTCAAAATATGCTGCAGCAAGAATAGGATAATAAATAAAATAATAAATAGGTTAATAAATAGGAGGAAATATTATGACTTTTGATGATATTTTAAAATCTAGTTTCTTAGAAAAAGCGGTAGACTTCTCAATTTTAGATGTAGCTCTTGGAATGTTAGTAGCTTTTGCGCTCGGATTGTTTGTCTTTGCAGTATACAAAAAAACTTTCGCAGGTGTTATGTATTCCGCCTCATTTGGAATTTCCTTAATTGCTATGTCCTTAATTACAACGATGATTATTATGGCTGTTACTTCAAATATTATTCTCTCACTTGGTATGGTTGGTGCTCTGTCAATTGTCCGCTTTAGAACAGCGGTAAAAGAACCTCTTGATATTGCGTTTTTATTCTGGGCAATTTCAGTAGGTATTGTTACTGGTGCAGGGCTTATTCCCTTAGGTGTTTTGGGTTCTATCTTTATTGGCGTAATTTTAGTTATTTTTGCTAACAAAAAGAGTAATGATACGCCCTACATTATTATTGTAAACTGTGAAGACGACTCTTCTGAAACAGAGGTTCTTTCAAAGATTAAAAGTAAAACTAAAAAAACTCTTCTAAAATCTAAAAATGTATCTAAAAATGGAATTGAACTAATTCTTGAGGTCAGGCTTCTTGAAGCGACTGCAAAAATTGTGAATGAATTATTATTGGTTGAAGGCGTGAGTAATGCTGTACTTGTCAGCTACAATGGGGAATACATGAATTAACTAGTCATAGTGAGGTGAAATGAGATGATAATGTGATAAA
>JBAYAL010000178.1:0-4447 GCA_041669825.1 Eubacteriales bacterium
TAGCTCCCATACTAACTGTTATACCTCTTCAGTTGATGGCCTACTTTGTATCAGTAGCTCGAGGATGTGACGTTGATAAACCGAGAAATTTGGCTAAAAGTGTGACTGTAGAGTAGGGCGAGTGGAAAAAATTCTAATAATGAACATAAAAAAACACCTTTTATTGGTGTTTTTTTATGTAAATAATTTAATTATATTTGGAGGAAACTCAAAAGTATATCATAACTAAAAATAATTACTTTTGAAGTTAAGTATTGTGTTAAAATTGATGTAGTTTTAATTGTTAAAAATCTTTAAATGATTATATATGGGAAGAGTTTGAAAAAAATTCTTGAGATTATGAAATTGTTGATTTTAAATGCAGAAATTAACAATGCTTAACAAATATAAATTTGTTGATTTTATGTACTGCCTAAGGAGAAGATTATAATGGAAAGATATCGTATTCTGATAGCTGATGATGAACGTCTAAATCGCATGATACTGTCTGAACTGCTTAAAGAAAATTATGAAATTATTTTCGCTAATAATGGAGAACAGGTTTTGGAACAGATGGACAAAGATTTGAATATTGAGCTAATATTGCTTGATATAGTAATGCCAGGAATGGATGGCTATGAAGTCTTAAAGAGACTTAAAGAAAAAGAAAAAACTAAAGATATTCCTGTTATTTTTATTACAGCTCTTAATACTTTGGATAGTGAGGAAAAAGGCTTAAAATTGGGAGCTGTAGATTATATTACGAAACCTTTCCATCCAAGTATCGTAAAACTTCGAGTTGCAAACCATTTGAAATTAGTCCAACAACATAAGTTGTTGGAAAATCTTATTGGAATTGATGGATTAACTGGGATAAAAAACAGGAGATATCTTAATGCGTTTTTAGAAAAGGAGTGGAAAAGGACTCTTCGAAGTAATTCTCCGTTGTCGTTAATAATGATTGATGTTGATTTTTTTAAGAAATATAATGATTATTATGGGCATGCAGCCGGTGATCACGCCTTGAAATCCGTAGCAAAGGCGTTATCTCTAGTGTTGAAACGTCCTACAGATATTTTAGCTCGTTATGGTGGGGAAGAATTTGTAGTAGTACTACCTGATACAAAAGCTTATGGGGCAAGGTTACTTGCGGAAAAAATAAGAGCTTCTATAGAAGAATTGAAAATTCCACATGATAAATCGGAGGTCACTAAATACCTCACTATATCTATAGGAGGAGTTACCTACAGTGATTCAGATAATTCTTCTAAAAAATTGTTGGATGCGGCAGATCAAATGCTTTATAAAGCCAAAAATCTTGGAAGAAATAGAGTTGTGTGGAGAGAATTTGAATAATTTATCGGTTCACATTTAAGACTAGAGTTGATATCAGACAATTTCGTAGTAAATAAAATAGATAAAAAAATGCTTAGATTGGAAAATTGTGGTAATAGAAACAGGATAAACAGCTAGCTTTCCAATAAATAATGTTTTTTGACTTTTGCAAGAAAATAACATTATTTATAATTTCTTTAAAGAGATGGTATAATTAAGATAGAATTAAGAACAATTAGAATTCAATACTATAAGGGAGAATAAAAATAACATTATAGCAAAATGAGAATAGTAATTGAAATCTTACTAAGAGATAATAACCCGGGTAATAATTTGAAAGTGAGTTTTTATGAAAACAATAATAATGACTGATTCGTGTTGTGATCTGCCATTAGAATATATTAAACGTAATAATATTAAGACTGTGCCACTTACTTTCCATATAAAAAATAAAGTTTATGATGATGATTTTGGTCAATCATTAGATTTTAAGGAATTTTATAAAGAAATTAGTAAGGGTGAAATGCCTACAACTTCGCAAGTAAATGTCTATAAATTTGAAGAGACGTTTAAAAGATTAATTTTGGAGGGGTACTCAATAGTATATATAGCTTTTTCGCCTGCGCTAAGTGAAACTTATAGTAATGCAATAATGACTAAAAAGACAATTCTAAAAGAAAATCCATCTGCCGATATAACTATAATTGATTCAAGGAGTGCCTCCATAGGACAGGGATTGTTAGTTTATTATGCCTGTGAAATGTTAAAACAAGGAAAATCAAAAGAGGAAATAGTAAATTGGGTTGAAAATAATAAACTTAAAGTAAATATTTGGTTTAGTGTAGATGACCTTAGTCATTTGAAAAGAGGGGGAAGAATCTCAGCTGCGAATGCTATTATTGGTACTATGCTGGAAATAAAGCCTGTTCTTCAGGTCGATAATAATGGAAAATTAATAGTCACTAAAAAAATAAGAGGTAGAGTGAAATCTATTAGGGAATTAGCACTATTATTGAAAAATAGAATAGTTAAGTCTGAAAATCAAACTATTTTCATAGGCCATTGTGATTGTATTGAAGATGCAAATCTATTAAAAAGTCTGATTTGTAAGGAAGTAAAAGTAAAGGATGTTATTATTAATTATACGGGAGCAATAATTGGTGCTCATGTTGGACCTGGTATGTTGTCTGTAGCGTTTATTGGACAAAATAGGTAAAAATGATAGATATAAAAATATTGCCAAAATAAGTAATAAAATGGTAAAAAGGTCAGCTTTTAAGCTGCTTTTTTTGTTCAATAAATACTATTCTTGAATTTGTTATCTTATTATAACAAATTTTCATAAAATTATATTGACCTAAAGGAATAATTATACAAAGGAATTATCTAACTAAGGCTAGAGTAAACTAGAACATGTATATTTATGTATAATTTTTTATTATTATTCATATACAACATAAAAAAATAATTGCTTTTTTTAAAAATGAAGATATACTTGAATATTAATTAAAAGTTTTTGGGAATTAAAATATTTGGTAAGCAATGGAGGTAGAAAAATGGAAAAAGTGGATTTGAAAGAATTTGAAGAAATAAAATTGCATGAATTAAGCAATATGGTTGAAAAAAGTAATTTAATAGATCACAAATTATACAACAAATATGATGTAAAACGTGGACTGCGTGATGCAGATGGCAAGGGTGTAATTGTTGGATTAACAGAGATCGGAGAAGTACATTCCTATATTATAGATGAAGGAGAAAAAGTTCCAGTACCGGGAAGACTGACTTATAGAGGTATTAATATAACAGATATAGTAAATGGTTTTATTAGTGAGGGACGATTTGGGTTTGAGGAGATTACTTATCTGCTTTTGTTTGGTGATCTTCCCAACAAAAAAGCACTTGAATATTTCCAAAATGTAATTTCACTTTATCAAGTTTTGCCTGAGGATTTTGTCCGTGGTTTTATATTAAAGGATCCAAGTAAAGATATAATGAATGTGTTGGCTAGAAGCGTTCTAGCATTATATTCTTTTGATAATAAGGCTGATGATGTTTCTATCCAAAATGTATTAAAACAGTGTATTCAGCTTATTTCATGTTTTCCTTCTTTGGCAGTTTATGGTTATCAAGCAATTTCACATTATTATGGAAATAAAAGTTTGTATATTCATAGTCCTCAACCTAATTTAAGCACAGCTGAAAATATTCTATATATGCTTAGACCAGATAGCAAATATACAGAATTAGAGGCAAGGTTACTTGATCTTGCGCTAGTCCTTCACGCCGAGCATGGTGGAGGTAATAATTCATCTTTTATTACGCATGTGGCTACTTCGACAGGGACAGATACCTATTCAGTAATGGCAGCGGCTCTTGGTTCGCTAAAAGGCCCACGTCATGGGGGAGCAAATCTGAAGGTTATGCAGATGATGGATGATATGAAGAAAAATTTGAGGGATTGGAATGACGATGGAGAAATAGAAAATTATCTTAACAAACTTCTTAAGAAAGAAGCGTTCGACCATGCTGGATTGATTTATGGTATTGGTCATGCTATTTATTCTATATCAGATCCAAGAGCAGTTATGCTTAAAGATTATGCAGCTAAGCTTGCTAAAGAAAAGGGATTAGAAGATGAATTTAACCTTTATCTAGATATTGAGAGACTAGCTCCCGATGTTATTGCCAAGCACAATAACATGCATAAAGTTATAAGTGCTAATGTTGATTTTTATTCTGGATTTGTGTATAAAATGTTGGGAATCCCCCTTGAAATGTATACTCCTATTTTTGCTATTTCTAGAATATCAGGTTGGAGTGCGCATAGAATTGAAGAAATAGTTAATTCTGGAAAAATTATTCGTCCGGCATATAAAAGCGTTGTTAAAAGGCGAAATTATCTTTTAATGGATAAAAGAAAGTAGTGTTATTCTGATTAATCAAAGGCTAAGCCTCGAGAAAATGATATGATTCCCCTTAAGTAGATTTTGGTTATTTGACCTGTCTACTTGACAGACAATGTCATTAAGTTAAGGCCTGAAAAACACAACCATCCAGATTAAGATGGTTGTGTTTTTCTTATACATGCAGGTGAGCATATAAAATTTAATAATTGTAAAAAAACACTTGA
>JBAYAL010000179.1:0-4444 GCA_041669825.1 Eubacteriales bacterium
GGGATGTTTACCAATTTTTAAGTAGGATGGGAATTGCCATGGAACAGAAACCATTTGCTGTAGGCGTAAGAATTGAACATCCTCAGGCATTAATAAATATTTCTCAATATGGTATGGACTATCATGCAAAATTGGGAGCTGCAGATTATCAGCTGACTTATAAGGATGAAGTTACAGGACGTGGAGCATATACCTTTTGTATGTGCCCGGGAGGTCATGTTGTTGCTGCTTCTTCAGAACAGGAAGGGTTGGTAACAAATGGTATGAGTGAATATGCTCGTGATAGTGGAATTGCTAATAGTGCGTTGGTGGTAACAGTTAATAAAGAAGATTTTGATGGAAATCATCCTCTTGCAGGAATGGAATACCAGCGTTTTTGGGAAAAAAGAGCGTTTAAAGCGGGTGGAGAAAATTATTATGCTCCTGTGCAGGGAGTTCGTGATTTTTTGTGTCATAATACAAAGAAAAACATGGAAATTAAATCTAGCTACCTCCCTGCTACAATATCTAGTGATTTGCATAGGGTGCTTCCTAGTTATGTGGGGGATGTAATGGAAAGAGCTCTTAAATATTTTGACAGTAGGATTAAGGGATTTGCTGGAGAGCAAGCAGTACTTACCGGAATAGAAACTAGAACCAGTTCGCCTGTCAGAATACTTAGAAGTGATTCAGGGGAATCAGTTAACTTAAGTGGTTTGTATCCCTCAGGTGAGGGATCTGGGTATGCAGGGGGCATTATAAGTTCGGCAGTGGATGGAATGCGTAGTGCAGAGAAGATTATGCAGAAGTATTTGCCTGTATAACAAATATTTACAACCCTTAAGACGTATAACGAAATATTTATAGAAAAAAATATACAAATAGAATATAATATTGCATAGTAGGTGTACTAACGGAAGGAGTTTAGAATTTGGGAAATTTATTTGGGACAGACGGAGTAAGAGGAATTGCAAACAAAGAATTAACGCCAGAGCTTGCTTATAGTCTAGGAAAAGCTGGAGCAAAGGTACTTAGTAGAGGAAAAAATAGATCAAAAATTGTCATGGGTAAAGATACAAGGATTTCAGGAGATATGCTTGAGGCAGCTCTTACAGCTGGAATATGTTCTATGGGAGTGGATGTACTGAAATTAGGAGTAATTCCCACTCCGGGAATAGCATATTTAACTAGAATCCTTGGAGCTGATGCAGGAGTGGTTATTTCTGCATCCCATAATCCAGCACAGGACAATGGAATAAAATTTTTTGCGGGAACAGGATATAAACTCTTAGATAGTATAGAAGAGGAAATTGAAAGCGTTTTGGAGCATAACACTTTTAATCAGGAGGTACTAATCGGAGGAGCGGTAGGTAGAGTAATTGAAATCAAAGATGCAATCGAACAGTATGCTTCTTTTCTAAAAGGAACGGCTTGTTCTTTGAAAGGATTGAAAATAGTATTGGATTGTGCCAATGGTGCGTCTTCTATTGTAGGTCCAAAAGTGCTTGAAGAATTGGGAGCCGAAGTAATACCGTTTTTTAATCAGCCAGATGGGATAAATATTAATGTTTGTTGCGGTTCAACTCATCCGGAAGCTGTGGCTAAAAAAGTGATGGAATGTGGAGCGGATCTGGGGTTGGCCTGTGATGGAGATGCTGATAGGATGATTGTTGTTGATGAAAAAGGAAATATAATTGATGGCGATTTTATAATGTCTATTTGCGCTCTCTTTCTTAAAGAACTGAATAAATTACCTGGAAATTCCATAGTTGTAACAGTAATGAGTAATATGGGGCTGCATAAAGCAATGAAAAACGCAGGTATTACTCTTTATGAAACTAAAGTAGGCGATCGTTATGTAATGGAAAAAATACTGGAAACTGGTGCAGTTCTTGGCGGGGAACAGTCTGGACATATAATATTTCATGAACACAATACTACAGGAGATGGATTACTTTCCGCCTTGCAGCTGTTGTCTGTAGTTCAGGCAAAAGGGGTAAAACTTTCTGAACTTGCTTCTTGCATGATGAGATTTCCGCAGGTGCTAATAAATACAGTAGTGGAAAATAAGGAAAGGGTTCTTAGAGATCCTGAAGTTAAGAAGGCAACCTTGGAGGTTGCGGAGATTCTTGGAGAAGAAGGTAGAATACTTGTCCGTCCCTCGGGGACAGAACCGCTTGTAAGGGTGATGGTAGAAGGACCTGATGAAGGAAAACTTAAAGAATTGGCAGAAAAAGTAGTCGTGCAGATAAAGAGAGTGGATGAAAATTATCATAAAATTATATAGATGTTTCTATTTATTGTTAGAAATCATATAATAATTACGTCTAATTAACTGGTATTATTTTTATTTGCTACTATACCAGTTAGTTAGGTGGTATTATAATAAGCAGAGGTCATTGTGAAAGGTGTGATTGATGATAAATAGTATTTTAGGAGATTTTGATAGTTAAATAAATTCATATGGAAATATATATGAAACCAGGAATGATCAACAAGCATATTAAGCGCCAGAGCCTTCAAATAGAGGGTTGACGAGGTAGAGGTTAATCGAATTTTTCGGCGGATGCCTCTCGGTGACTTGTCATCGTTAGAATTTGTTGCAAAACCCGGGAGTGATTTCGGATACAATAGCAAGTTTTTCAAGGCAGAAGGATATTTGTATCCTTTTGGAGTATGTGTTTTTGGATATTTGGTCACCTGAATTAGGGGCCTTTTTTATTTTCGAGAGGAGTTATGAATAATAATGTGTGGAATAGTTGGATATATAGGTAATCGTTCTGCAGTACCAGTGCTGTTGGAAGGGTTAAATAAATTGGAATATAGGGGTTATGACTCAGCTGGTGTAGCTTTTTTGGAAGAGGACGGAATTCGTATTTATAAAAGTGCTGGAAAACTATCTAACCTTGTGGAGAAGATTGGAAATAAAACCTTTGACTCTTGCATTGGAATTGGTCACACTCGTTGGGCTACTCACGGGAGGCCTTCAGATGCAAATGCTCACCCACATATGGATTGCAAGGGTAATTTTGCAGTAGTTCATAATGGAATTATTGAAAATTATTTAAAATTGAAAGAATGGTTAAAAAATGAAGGCCATATTTTTCGTTCTGAAACTGATACAGAAGTTTTATCTCATCTCCTTGAACATTTCTTTAATGGAGATCTTGAAGAAACTGTAAGAAAAGTGATCAATATAATTGAAGGTTCGTTTGCAATAGTTGTATTATGCTATCAGAAACCAGATATGTTGGTTGCAGCTCGTAAAGACAGTCCCATGGTAGTTGGAATTGGAGATAAGGAATACTTTATTGCTAGTGATATCCCTGCAATTCTTGAATATACTAGGGATACTTATATTATGGAAGATGGTGAAATGGTAACAATTAGCCGTGACGGAATTGCATTTTCGGATTTTAATGGTAATCCTAGAGAAAAAATTATTTTTAAAGTGAACTGGGATTCTATTGCTGCTGAAAAAGGCGGATACGAGCACTTTATGCTAAAGGAAATTTTTGAACAGCCTAAAGCTTTAAAAGATACTTTGGCAGGAAGATTGACTGAAGATGCCGTAATACTGCAGGAAGTGGATATGACGCCACAAGAAATAGCTTCATTTAATAAGGTCGCAATTGTTGCTTGTGGAACGGCTTACCATGCAGGTCTTGTTGGTCGCACTCTAATAGAAAGATGGGCAAAAATTCCGGTAGAAGTGGATATTGCCTCAGAATTCAGATACAGATCCCCCCTTATTGATAAAAATACTTTGGTAGTGGTTATTAGTCAGTCTGGAGAAACAGCTGATACAATGGCAGCTCTCAGGGAATCCAAACGAAAAGGGGCAAGAGTGGTAGCTATAACTAATGTAGTTGGTAGTTCAGTATCTAGGGAAGCTGATGATGTTATTTATACATGGGCCGGACCTGAAATAGCTGTAGCTTCTACGAAAGCCTATACTACACAGCTAGAGGGTATGGCTCTTTTGGCTTTATACCTTACTCAGGCCAAAGGGACAATGTCTCAGGAGTGGATCAGAGAAATAATAGCTGAACTAAAAAAAATTCCGGAAAAGGCAGGGCAAATACTTAGAAATGTAGCTGAAATAGAAGAAATTTCAAGTATTATGACAGAAGTAGAAAACTGCTTTTTCTTAGGACGTGGTTTGGACTGGGCAGTAGCACAGGAAGGGGCCCTCAAACTCAAGGAAATTTCCTATATTCATGCTGAAGCCTACGCTGCTGGAGAATTAAAACATGGCACACTTGCGCTAATAACTGAAGAGACGCCTATTATTGCGATAGCCACTCAGAGGGAACTATATGAAAAAACTTTGTCCAACATTATTGAAGTCAAAGCCAGAGATGCTCAGGTCATAGGATTTACTTTTGAAGGTAATACTAATTTTGAAAAAACTGTGGACGAAATATTCTATCTCCCAGAAATGGTTAATGAATTAGCTCCCATA
>JBAYAL010000180.1:0-4444 GCA_041669825.1 Eubacteriales bacterium
CTATTTTTGATTTTTGTGGTTTTGGTGGTTATGTCCCAGTTCGTGCTTTCAGTGAGTGTAGAAGGGAATAAAAGGGTTTCTGACGATGTAATATTAAATGAAGCCGAAAAGTTTGGAATTAATAGGTGGGCGTTTAAAGATAATCTCGATTTAAATGTAATTGGTAAGGAGCTACCAAAAAATATTCCGGATATTGTATGGTCTGCATTAGAAGCAAGAGGTACAAATATTAATATTAAGGTAGTAGAAAAAACATTGCCGGAAAAAAATGTGGGCAGTGGTGATTTGGTTGCTGCCAAGGCAGGGTTGGTTCAGGAAATAATGGTAATTGAGGGACAGGCTCTTATTCATGAAGGCGAAACAGTGAAGGCTGGCCAGGTAGTTATAAAAGCTGGTGGAGGATTGAAGGAATATAGTTTTGGTAACAGCTCAGAGGGAAAAGAAATAGTTGTTACAAATCCTTCTGCAAAAGGATTTGTAAGAGGAAGAGTTTGGTATAGTGCAGAGTCAAAAGTTTTACTCGAAGAAGATATAACTGAAGAAAGCGGTGCTGAAACAATTGGGTGGGGTATAAAAATAAAAGACAGAGTAATAATGATAACAAATGAACTATGCCCTTATGAGAGTGCAATTAATAAAACTAATAGTTATAATTTGCCATCTTGGAGGAATTGGCGTTTTCCTGTCGAAATTATTAAAGTGAAATACAGGCAAACTCTGGTTCATCATGTGAAGCGCACAATTGACGAGGCCCAAAGGCTTGCTGAGTCTTTGGCGAGAGAAGAGATGGAAGCTTTGATTCCTCCTGATGTAAAGGTGTTGAAAGATAAAATTAGGATTATTGAATCAGGCAAAGGTGTGGAACATGTTAGGGTTGAAGCAGAGACATATGAAGAATTAGCAGTGTATGTTCAATAACTGATGATAATAATGGAGGAAAAATTTTGCAAATACAATCGAAAATCTTATTAAAAGATGAGGATGAAGCTTTAAATTTGCTGGGATTTGAAGATGCTCATCTGCGTTTGATTGTAGATTGTCTTCATTGCCAGATAGTTGTGCGTGGTGGAGAAATTAATCTGTCTGGCCAGGAAGATGATCTAAAGAAGGCAGAAGAGGTAATTAATGAACTTCTTGAAATGATAAGGAAAGGACATAATCTGATTTTAGCGGATGTATCGTATGTTGTTTCCCGTGTTGGAGACGGGAGTGAACATGATATGGCTCAGTCTTTAGCGAAAGTAATTGCTACGACACAGAGGGGTAAGCCAATTAAAGCAAAAACTATGGGACAGGCCCGATATATAAAGGCAATTGAGAGGGATTCTATTGTATTTGGCATAGGACCGGCGGGAACGGGGAAAACGTATTTGGCGGTTGTTATGGCAGTAAAGGCTTTAAGAGCTAAGGAAGTAAACCGAATTGTGCTTACGCGCCCGGCAGTTGAAGCAGGAGAAAAACTTGGCTTTTTGCCAGGAGATCTACAAGAAAAAGTTAATCCATATTTGAGACCTTTATATGATGCCTTGTTTGACTTGCTGGGTGCTGAAACAACAGCTAGGTATATGGAAAAGGGTACAATAGAAATTGCGCCCCTCGCCTATATGCGAGGTAGGACATTGGATGATTCTTTCATTATTCTTGACGAAGCTCAGAATACTTCACCAGAGCAGATGAAAATGTTTCTCACTAGGCTTGGATTTGGGTCTAAGGCAGTTGTAACTGGGGATATCACCCAGGTTGATCTTCCTAAAGGAAATTATTCAGGGTTAATAGAAATTCAACATATTCTAGAGAATATCCCTCAAATATCCTATCATTATTTTTCGGTTTCTGATATTGTTCGTAATCCTCTTGTACAGAGTATTATTTTCGCCTATGAGCAAAGTAGCAGGGATGAGAGCTGGAAGAATAAGCAGTCTGTTAAGGATGGGTGAACATGACATTTAAAAAAACATTTAAAAAATTCAACATAATAGAAAAATCATATTCTAGATATAAAATTTTGGTTTTCATATTAGTATTATTGCTTTTTACCGCAATTGTATCTTCGAATTTGTTTAGTTCTAACCTTAATGTTGAACTTTATAAACCAAGTTTACAGTTAATTACTGCTCCTTGGGATAAAGATATTGAGGATTTAAGTAAATATAAGGAGGAGCAGGATGCGGCTGCTAATGCTGTACAATCTGTCTATATTCCTGATGAAGAATATGTTGCCACATTAACAGTGGATTTAAATCATGTTTTTCTTGTTTTAGAAGAACAAGCAGGATCAGGTGAAAGCACAGCTGAAAAAATCAAAAAATTAAGGAAGACTATTCCTTTTGCGGCACTTCCTGATGGAGTTTTACAAGCCCTACTTGTTTCATCTGCTCAGGAAATTGAAAAAACTAGCCTGATAGCAACAAGAATTGTTATTGGGAACAGTAACAATAATGATACAGGGGCAAAAAGCAATGCTGAAGTTCCTTTATTAAGGGATAGAATTAAGGATGAAATAAGCAATTCTGATATTTCTGGGGATATGATAATTATGTTGCAGACTTTTGTTGAAACTAAAATTATTCGTCCTACTTTGAAGGTCGATGAAGTTAAAACAGAAAAGCTTAAGGAAGCTGCAATGTCTAGCGTACAGCCGGAGGTTCATAAATACAGAGCTAATGAAAAAATTGTTGGACCAGGGGAAATAGTGGATGAAAAAATCTTCCAGGTACTGGCTCAATACGGTCTTATAGAAGTTAAGTCTCCCTGGAAACCTATGGCCGGAATTGCACTGATTATATTAATGGGAATGGTGCTTACGATTTTTTATGCTTACCAGTTTGATAGGAAAGTATTTAAAAAGTGGGATAGGTTCGTTTTAATTGCACTGTCAATGTTACTGGTGCTTGTCTTGGGGAAAGGGATTTTGGCAGTTAATTTGGGTGATACAGATCTTAATAGTTTGGTAGTACTGCTTATTCCAATTGCTTGGGCGACTATGTCTATTACAGTTTTACTCGGCCCAAGAATGGGTGTTGTTACAAGTGCTATTTTGGCAGTATTTGTAGGGATTATGGTAGAACCTTTATCATTTGGAGCTAGTGGATCATTGGCTGGACTTGCAGCAATTTTTGGTGGACTTGTTGGAGTACAGAGTGTTGATAGACTTGGCCAACGTTCAGATCTTATTAAGGCAGGATTATTTGTAGCGTTAGCTAATGTTTTGTTAGTATGCGGAGTAGCTCTAATCACAGAACTCAGCATTCAATATTGCTTGATAGGATGTGTACTTGGAATATGTAATGGCTTTATATCGGCAGTTTTAACTATGGGAATTTTACCATGGCTTGAAACAAGTTTTCATATTACCTCAGCAGTCAAATTACTGGAGCTTTCCAATCCTAATTCGCCACTTCTCAGACAGCTTCTGATTGAAGCGCCGGGGACATATCATCACAGCGTACTTGTTGGAAATATGGCAGAAGCTGCATCTGAGCAAATTGGAGGAGATTCAGTTTTAGTCAGGGTTGGAGCTCTTTATCATGATATAGGAAAATTAAAGAGGCCTTACTTTTTTATAGAAAATCAGTTTGCCACAGATAATCCTCACGACAAAATTGTTCCTTCTTTGAGTGCGCTTATCCTTATTTGTCATGTTAAAGATGGACTTGAAATGGCTAAGGAATACAAACTACCTGAATGCATTCAGGATATTATTGCTCAGCATCACGGAGATAGTTTGACTACCTTTTTTTATCATAAAGCTCTGGAAGAGAATCCAGATGTTCCGGAAGAGGCTTTTCGTTATGATGGAATTCGTCCCCAGACAAAAGAGGCTGCTCTTGTTTTGTTGGCTGATAATGTGGAAGCTGCAGTTCGTTCTCATAAAGATAATACCCCAGGGAAAATAGAAGGACTTGTTAGAAAAATAATCAAGGATAAATTTGAGGAAGGACTACTTAGTCAATGTGATTTGACTTTTAAAGACCTAGATATTATAGCTATTTCTTTTGTTAAGGTATTAAGCGGGATCTTTCATTCAAGGATTGAATATCCTGAGTTTCCTATTAAAATTAAAACAGTTGAAGATGTAAAGGATAAGGATAAGGATATTGATATACAGATAGAAGAAAAAAAAGATAAACAGGGAATGGATAATAGTGAAGGAGAAAAAAACAGTTCAGAATTAATAAATATTGATAAGAAGAGAGAGAATGAAGAAAATACGGTTGCAAGAAAAATAATGATAAAAAATAATAATATAAGCAATAATAAAGACAAAGACAAAGACAAAGACAAAGACAAAGATAAAGTTAAAGTTAAAGATAAAGACAAAGAATAGCTAAATCGTGCCATAATAGTAGAACAAAATATACTTTGCTGTAAAAGGAGGAAGAAAGGCCCCAAGAAATTGCGGTCTTTCGCTTGAAATGGAATTGGAAATAAGTTGGGAAGAAAA
>JBAYAL010000181.1:0-4432 GCA_041669825.1 Eubacteriales bacterium
AACTGGCGAAGGATTTGCTGATGCTTTAGCTGGCTCAGCGTATTGTGCCAAAATTTCAGAACCAATGATTCTTATTAATAATGATTCTCCTTTTGATACGAAAAGTTATTATCGACAAATATTTGCAAATGCAAGTAATATCAATATTTTTGGTGGGACAGGAATAATTTCTGATACTGTTGTAACGGGGTTAAACACCATTAATTAATAAATCGTTCAATCGAATTAGATGTTGGGTTTGTTAGCTGTAACCGTTGAATTTACATGGTTACAGCTATTTTTTATTTATTTTAATTGTTGTATATTATTTTATTATAACTATCATAACTATATCTTTTCTCGCATATTATAAAAATACTATAGGGAAGAGGTGGTGTTGTATGGTTATTCATGTAGTAAAATCAGGAGAATCGCTTTGGAAGATTGCTAATTCCTATCAAGTTACAATAGCGTCGATTGTAAATTCGAATGACTTAACAGATCCAACTAAGTTGGTGATTGGGCAGGCTTTAGTTATACCCACTAAAGAAGTCGTTCATAGCGTCAAAGCAGGAGAATCCTTATGGAATATTGCGCAAAAATACGCAACTACAATACAAAATATTGTTCAGGTAAATAAGATTACTAATCCTAATGTTATTTATCCCGGGCAGCAAGTTGTAATACCTAGTAAGTTAAAAGAGTCCATAGAAGTAAATGCTTATATATATTTTTTTGGTGAAAAAGCAGTTCCCATTATTCAAGAAATTGGTGAAAATTTAACGTATATCAGCCCTTTTGCTTATTTAATCAAAGAGGACGGGAGTCTTCAGTCTATCGATGATCTGCCGGCAATTAAAACTGTCAGTGGTCTTGGTGTGACTCCTATGATGTCTATTACGAATTTTACTTCTACTTATAAAGGAGAGAATTTAGCTAGCGTAGTTCTAAATAATTTGGAAATTGTTGATCGTTTGCTAAATGATATTTCTCGAATTATGAGAGAAAAAGGATATAGTGGTTTAAGTATTGACTTCGAAAATGTTCTTCCAACAGATCGTGAAGCTTATAATAGCTTTCTACAGCGAGCAGTAAACAAACTTCATGCAGAAGGGTTCTTTGTATCTACTGCTTTGGCCCCAAAAGTAAACGCCAAGCAGGCCGGTTTATTATACGAGGCCCATGATTATGCTGCTCATGGTAGAATAGCAGATTTCGTTATTTTGATGACCTATGAATGGGGTTATAGAAAAGGTCCGCCCCAAGCTATTTCACCGCTAAATCAGATTAGGCGTGTTTTAGATTATGCAATTACTGTCATTCCTAGAGAAAAAATATTCTTTGGTTTTCAAATCTATGCTAGAGATTGGTTGTTACCGCATGTTTCAGGACAAGAGGCTGAAACTTTTAGCATGAAAGAGGCTATATCCAGAGCATTAAAATATGGTGCTGTAATTCAATATGATACTGTAACTCAATCGCCTTTTTACCGCTATAAAGATGGACAGGGGAAGGAACATGAAGTATGGTTTGAGGACGCTCGTAGCGCACAGGCCAAATTTGATACTGTAAAAGAATATAATTTAAGGGGAATAAGCTATTGGACTTTAGGTTATCCTTTTTCTCAAAATTGGGTATTGCTCCAGGATAATTTTAATGTGAAGTAATAGTTAAAGGTATGATGAAATGAGAGAATCGTCTACTAAAAAGTAGAATAAGCAATTATATGGTATAATGAGCTTAGAGTTAAAGAAACAGCTTTAGCTACTAAGGAGGATTTCCATGGACGAAATAACAAAAGCAGCTATGTTGAAAATAATCGAGGAGAAAAACCTTAAGAGCGCGCAACAAAGCGGGATGAAGCGCGAGCAAGGTAAGTCTGGGAATACTCGAAAGAAGATCAAAAAACATAAAAAAGGTGGCTTATTTGACAGATAAATACTTCGGTTAGATTAGCCTAGAATTATTTTAAAAGTAAGGTGAAATCCTGAAAGCTTGGTTAATCTAAGTTTTCAGGGTTTTGTTATTTGATAATATTAATTTAGTTCCAATATGAAAAAAAATAAAGGGTATGAAATAGTTAGTGGATAATATTATGAAAATAAAGGGTATGGAATAGTAAGTGGAGAATATTATGAAAAGCAAGGTAAGGATATCTAATAGTATTTGCCTTTGGGAAAACATGGACAAACTTAGTAGTGAAATTGTAATTAATGGCCTGTACTGTTAATTAAGAGGTGAAGGAAATGGATTCAGTTGTTCGTTTCGTACATTGTGGAGGTTTCCGCTTTAATAGCCATTCCTGGGAAGGACCGATGTCATGGGTAAGTATGCGTAATCAGGACTTGTGGCAGACATTTGAAGCGGTTCTCACGTTTTGTGAAACGGAAAAAGTAGATTTTCTCTTTCTAACTGGTGATATTTTCGAGCAAGAATGTGTCAGCAAGGAGATTGTACAGCGTGTAGCACGTTCCTTGGCAAACTTGACTAATACAAGAATTTTTATTACTCCAGGAGAAAGAGATCCTTATGTAACTACATCTGGCTATCGTTTTGCAGAATGGTCAGAAAATGTGCATATATTCTCAGAAGGTATTAATAAAATTGCCATACCTTCTAAGAATGTTATGATATATGGAGCAGGCTGGACCACCTTTCGCCAGAAAAAAGACTATCTTGAAGATTTTCGAGCTGACGAGAATGATGGACTGATTAGAATTATGCTTCTTCATGCAGAAGTAGATTCAAGACAGAATACTGATGGATTTATCCCTATAAATGAGGATCAGATTGCTTCAAGTGGTTTGACCTATTTGGCCCTGGGGCATAAAGGAAATTGGAGCGGTATTCAACAAGCAGGGGCAACTTATTGGGCTGATTGTGGTGCTGCAGAAGCCAGAAGTTTTATCGAGAGTGGGGCACATGGCGTTCTTTTTGGAAAAACAGATGGTGATCTAACTCAAGTTAAATTTGTGGAACTGGGACAACGTCGTTATATTGAAAAAATACTAGCCAGACAAAATGACGATATAGAATGCTTGGTTGAGAACATATTGGCTACTACAACTAGTAAAGAACGGCAAAAGGACTTGTTTAGGTTCAAGTTGGGGAAATCTTTTGGCGAAGAAGAGTCAAAAGATGGAGCTTTGCAGAATATTTTAAAGCATAAGTTTCGATACATTGAAGTATTAGCTGATGAATATGAAAATACATCTCAGATTGGGACAAATATTTCTCCTACTTTAGTACAAGTATTTGATAATGAGACACAAAAATGCTTAGATACTTCGGCTACAACTGAGGATAAGACACATTGGGAGTTAGTAAGAAAAATTGGTTTTGCTGCTTTAAGTCTTCAAGGTTCCCCAAACAGTAGTGAAAAAGAGCTAAAAACAGATTTAATAAATGATGAAAAATTATTGTTGGAGGAAGCTAGAGATTCATTGGCCAGAGCCAAAAAAAAAGTAGAAGAACAAGCAGAGAACATGGGGAAGGTTAAGGATGAGTATGATAGTTTAAGGCGTGATTGGGAGGCAGCTAACCGTAAGCAGGAAGAACAACGATTGTTGCACATTGAGGTTAAGAACCTGCAAGCAAAGAAGATTGTTTTAGTCGAAAAAATAGCGACTATTTCTAAAATACAAGAGCGCTTAGTAGTTTTCCACCAAAACCCTGACTATAGGGAATTACGCCAAATTCAAGGAGAGTTGTCTTTGTTGCAGGAACTTTTGAGGACAACAGATGAAGAATTAATTGCCTATACGCATAACAAGCAAGTAGATAATAATATGCTTGAGGGCTTGCGAGATGAGTGTTTGGAATGGGCATATCTTCTGGAAGTAGCAGAATTATTAGCAAGTGAAATACAATTGGAGACAGAAAAAATTAACGAGATACAATATTTTCTGCAAATGTCTGGATATCATAAATTACTGGATAACGATGAACAACGTTTGCGACAGGCGAAAGAAGATCGGGATAGAGCCCAAAAAGAGCTGGAAAAGATAGATTCTAAAGTGAGCGAAATTGAAGAAATAGAAAAAAAATTCACTGAAGAGTTTGCAAAGCTTCAGGAATTTGAGGTATTAGTAAAAATAAAGGCGGCAGATAAATATAAGATAAAGCAAATTGTAGGGCGTTTGGAAGGAATGCAAGGTGCTAAATATAATGGCCTAATTGACCAGGTAATGACTGAAAAATTTGGGCGGGCAAGTATTAATGAAAAATTAACTTCTCGTCTGGTGCATTACTGTCAAAAATATCATATGGCTGATTATGGTGAATTTGTTAGAAAACAGGAAGAATATCAGAATCAGAAACAGATAGTTGAAAATTTGCAAACGAGATTAGAAAGACTTCGGAGAGAAGTAGGTCGAGAAAAAGAGCTTAATATTATTGTTCAATCCCGTAATCAGGTGTTAAAACAAGCATACATCATGGTCAATGCAGTTGA
>JBAYAL010000182.1:0-4399 GCA_041669825.1 Eubacteriales bacterium
TTAAATATGTCTTGTATCGCATCTCTTCCAAATTGTGCTTTGTATTTTAATAAAAAGGCGCCAGTGCTTTTAAATTTCACCTGGCGCCCATCTATAGTTAATATCTTTTCCATCTAATTATCACGCTCCTGTAGGTTCTACATAAGTATATACTTGTTGATACCAAGTCTCATATTGTGCTTGTCCTGGTTCAACTTTCGCTTTTACCATTCCTGTATCTGGAGCAGGGCTTGCTACTATACTCATTGTCTCTGTTGTTGGTTCTGTAGTATTTGTTTTAGTGGAACTTTCTATATTAGGTCTTGCAGCATTTACATTATATAGAACATGCCTTATCGCATTTTTATCTCCACTAAATTCAAATAATAATGCAAAATTTTTTGGTGTTGTATTAGCATCCTCAAATAATATTCCATTTGCATCTTCTTTATATCCTAAAACGTCTTTTTTGAATTCATCTGGTAATAGTGCAACTTCTAACTCTCCTTCATAGCCATCATTTGTGCTAGTAGTATAATAAAGCATATCATCTGCATAGAAATCTGAACGTTCACCTCTAGGGCTTAAACTCATACTAACTGCCCCTGGAATTTTCACAGGAGTACCATAGGTAATTGAACCGTCCTCACCTTCTGTAATAACCGCATAATGCACATTTTTAAGTCCGTATTTAATTTTATTAGCCATGTTTCATTCCTCCCATATTTTAAATCTGAATTTCATAAATAACCTGATACATTTCTTCGCTTTCAATATAAGTTTCCGACTTGTCGTAATAAATATCGTTTTCGTCAAATAAGTTTTCTATTAGTTGTTCTCTTGCTAAATCTTTTTTCTCGGAATATAACTCGACTTGATAGTTATCAATCTTTTGGTAGACTCTATCTTCAGCTCCAAAATTGGAGCTATAAGTAAACAAATATACGATATAAGGCAGGCTAGGAGGCTCGTCAAAGTGGTGATAAGCAACTGGTAGTCCTGTAGATTTCAATAAGTTATATAATTCATTCTGCGTCATGCTCCTAACCTCCTTTAACAACTTTCTCAACTTCTGCGGTAAATTCGTTAATCACCTGCTCCTCAACTGGTCTGATGTGGGATTTGCCTTGCACTCTGCCACCACCTCGTTTAGCATGACCATATTCTAGCAGATGGGTTAATCCAGGTTTATTTTTGTTGTAGATTATATGAGAGTTCGTTTCCCCATATTTCTTTTCAGTCTTTACAGCCCAGCCTTTTGAGTATTTTTTTGTATTTTTTGGAGAATCTTGCTTTAATTTCTTTACAGCATTTTTAGATATCTTTTCGCTAGCCTCATCTATTCCTTCTATTATATCCTTTGTATATTCCGCTAGATCTTTAGCTATTTCATTTGCCAATTGGTTAACCGATATATTAGACATTACCAATCACCTTCTCACATATCAATTCCATTTCCTCAAAGTCCTTCATGTACGTTCTTATCACTTTATATTTTTCTCCTTCAAATTCAACTTTTTTTTCTCCGTTGAATTCGTATCCATGAATTACAAAAGTTATCTCAGGCTTTAAACCCGCAAGGGCTGCATTGTAAAATTCCCCTCTTGTGATTGATTTTAAACCGCAGAGAATAGTTTTTCTTTCTTCAACAGGTATCTGATTACCTATCTCATCCTCGGTGTATGTCTGACTGACTAAGGTTAACTCATGGTCATATGTCATACTGTTTCACCATCCGTAACAGCAGTAGACGCATGAATAATCAAGTTGTGTAACCTAAACTGCAAATGTCGAGGCATTGCTCCGTCACTATCTCTGCTTTGATAGCGCCATGTAGCGTAATCAACGACAAACATCAAATGATAAGGGTTGGTACCATCTAGCACCAACCCTTTTTCATCTTCTAATTCTTTTACCACACCTTCAACTATTGCTGCCAAATATGTGTCTCTAACATTTGTTCTTATTCCAAGTCTTTCTTTTACCAACTGAAGGATTGTGTTTGTATCCATTATTCACCGCCTTCTTCCTCATCCACTTCTGCAATTAAAGGTTCACCGATTCGATTTTCATTCCCCAGCAATTCTTCGATGCGTTCCTTTTTCGGTCTCCCTTTCCGTGGATATTTATCTCCTACGCGATAAATGTGGTTATTGTCTTGTAAATCTTTAAAATCTTTAATCACTACATATTTAGGCATTTATATCATCCTTTCAAAATTACACTCCTTGAACTGGGTCAGTAATAGTAACAAGCACAAATGCCTCTGGTTTAACTGGTTTTCCATCGAATCTTCCTTTGCCTCTGAATGCTGTCTGGTCCTCGGCAAATTTCACATGAGTAGAATTATCAATAGTAATACTTTCTCTTTCGACAAGGGTATACTGAGAGAAATCTCCAAACAATACTTTATCGTCATCCATATTGTTGCTAAACACTACTCTTAGTCCAAGTAAATCTGGTTGTCTCAAGTTTGGTAATTTGCCTACTACATTCCCATTTGAATCAACTTGTACGCTGTATGGGAATAATCTGTTATAATAAGTAGAACGCTTCATTACAGCAACAATTTCCCCTACACTATCTAAACCTGTATCAATTATACCTATTTTAGTACCTAAGTTTTTAATTAGGTCCGCATCTGCTTCGACACTAACCACATTTGTTGTTGATAAATTTGGGTTAGCTGTAGCATCATTCAATCTAGTAATAATACCTAATGGTTGTTTGTTAGCTGAACCTGTTCCATTTAATATAGCTGCATCTAATGCCTTTGCTATCGCTCTTGCAATTTTATTGGTTACATAAGCGTCAAGATTGATTATACTGTCCTGTAATAAATAGTTGTCTACAAATGTTACCTTTCCTACTTTAAAACCGTCGAAATCAATATTTGTGATAGTTCCTACATCGCCAGTAGGAATAGTTCCGCTTTGTTCAATCCATGTTGCTGGAGCAGTGTCTGTATCTACAAGTATTCTGGTAGTTCCCTTTACCTGAATTTTATCCACTAATGGATATAGAGTAGTGTAATCTCCCATGATGTCCATTATTCTATTTACTACAATATCTGGAATCGTTAGTTCTCCGCCTGTTACAGCTCTTAAGTTCCTGAATTTTTCATAAAACTCTTTTACCTCACTTCTCTCGTAGTATTCGCCAGTCCTTAATAATTCCCTAACTTGTATTCTATTCATATTCTCACTTCTCCTTTCAGATTTTTTTGAATCTCTTTTGTCGTTTTTAGGCTCTTTGCTGTTCAGCTCTTCAAGCTCACTTTCCAGCTCTGCAATCTCGCTTTCTAGCTGGGATTTCTTTTCATCCAACCCTTTCTTTTCATCTCCAAGCTTGCTTACTTCTTCCTCTACTGCATTCAACTCTTCGTCTGTTTTAGCCTCATCTAATGCCTGCTCAAGTTCGGCTTCTCTGATTTTTAAATCTTCTTCTTTTGCCTGCAACTCGGCAAGCTCTACTTTCCTCTGTTCAATTTTTTTGCTTATCATTAATTGTCTTAACATATATTCCTCAACCTCTCTTTCAATTTATTTTTTCTTAATTCAAGTTGTTTTTGTTTGTATTGCTCAACTTGCTTATGCCTAGCTTGTACACTAGTCTCTTCATAAGCAGGGAAGGTGCATACACTAACCTCATGCAAGTCTACTTCTTTTATGGTCCACTTTATAGTTCCATCTTCTCTATAGTCTGTTTCCTCGCTTATAATATTAAAACCAAACGAACACTGGTCCACATCTCCACGTTTTACTCTCTCATAAAGATTCACTGCATCAGTGTCATTTGGATTGATTTTTATCCTGCCCCATAAGCCTCGGCTATCTGTTTTTAGTTCTAATGTTCCTGCTTTTGTTCTCCCAAGTACAAGACTTGTATCATGATTTATTAGAGCCCTTATATCGTTTGATAGCGTATTATCGAATGCTCCTGGAGCTATTTCTTCAAATGCCCCTGGCCATAATTCTGTTTCAGTATTGTATACTGCAAAATATCCTTCAATAATCATTTCATCTTCTTCTGCTCTGGTTTTTAGCTTTGTTTGAAGGCTTCTAGTTTGCAGTTCTTTTTCTCTATTCACTATCATCACCTCCTAGTTTTTCGTTTTCCAAATATGTCACCAGCTCTGATATTTTCAAAATTTATTTGTTTCCATTTACCGTCAATTAACATTTCCGTTCTTCTAATATTATCCATCACTATCACCGCCTTGTAATAACTTTAGTTGGTCTCCAATTTTGTCTAATGGAATATAGTTCTCTAGAATAACCAAATTAGATAGGCCTTGTCGCGGACTCATTCCAAGAGCGTCTCTTACTTCGTTCCCAGTAACAATACCTCTGACATATAGGTCTGTATATACGTCTGATAATTCTTTTAAGTCATATGCATAAAGTGAACGTGGATTAAA
>JBAYAL010000183.1:0-4390 GCA_041669825.1 Eubacteriales bacterium
GTTTGTACGCAAGCCTTTCGGAATACTATCAATGGTTGACACGGAAACGATCTGGTTCTTTTCTATGCTCATATCATACATTGCTGCATCGATGCTAATCTGAGAACCGTTTTCCGTTATGACATAATCTTTGGTTCCTCCATAAAAAACGGTAACAAAGACTACTAGTAGCAAAACAAGGGTTCCAATACCAATAGCTTTCCCAACTCGGTTCCCGATATTAATAGTCCAGCCCATACTGGCAAGCCGTTTGGGAACAAATATTCTGGAATCATTGGGATTATAGTAGCAACCCCACTTCCATATACCTTCCTGCTCCGTAATATTGCTGTCATCTTTTAATTCTTTACCGAAAAAATAATTTTCCGCAACACGGATTTTTTTCTGTTGCCAATAAGCAATCAAGAGCAGAGCAGCTACCAGGATAACCACAGATAATACGATAAGGATACTGCTTTTAAAATGAATCATTGTAAAGCTAAATAAAAACCAGAACAAAAGCATAGCTAAAGCACTAAACGTCGCAGCTTTGGTATTGATACCTTCCTCAGTCCTGGCACAAGCCTTATTAACCTCTGTATTATCGCTTAGCACCGGTGTATGATACCTTCTCATATAATAATACATTAAAACTGTACTTAATTGACAAAACGGCCCAATCAGACTGAAGCCAAGTGGATAAAACGCTCGTGCTTCTGCAGACAGGAACAAATATATAGTAGGAATAAAACTCAAAAATAAAAATGACCAGGTCCAAACAGGACTAACACCCGATTTTCCTTTTTCCTTAGCCACATTAATATCAACTGTTACTACCCTTTTTCTCTGGTAACTCCACCCCTTGACTCTTTTAAGATCAATAAGCCTTTGCTGATAACGATGAATAACAAACCAATTAGCCAAAAGATTAGCCATAACCAAAACCAGCATATAGAACTCCACATATGGTCCGATTACCTTAATCAACATCAAAAGACTAAAGCCTAATGATAAAAGCAAAACCAGATAACAAGCAATTTTAAAACCCTTCACGGTTTCCTGAACCTCTGGTGAATTGGCATGGGTGTAGGAAATAGTCACTCCTAAAACCTGATTATCTTGATGGTTCTTGTAAAACAAGGCAAACGCCGCCATTGCCCCGAAAACTATCCAGGTAATAATCAGCAGTGCTTGAATCATATAATCTCCTCCTTAATCGCAAACCAGATCGATCAGATCTGCTATATGCTTTTTAATGTCCTGTTTTGAAGCACCTTTCATACATGCTTCTGAGAGCAAAAGCTTTAACCGTTGGTCGAAATCCCGGTCAAAAGCATTCCCAATCATACCGTAATCACTGATTTGAGCCCCACTTCTTCGGTTAATAACAATAATTCCTTCTTCTTTTAGAAGAGCATAGGCTTTATTTACCGTCATCGGATTTACGCCAATATCATTGGCCAGTTGCCTAACTGTAGGCAGTGAATCTCCCGGCTTTGTATCCCCTTTGGCAATACCAAACACTATTTCATTGCGGATTTGCTGATAAATCGGGGTATCGCTGGTCATATCAATCCTTAATAACATTTTGCCTCCCCCTCTAAGTATTATTTGTACTACTATTAGTATTGTTTGTATTATATAGTATAATACAAACAATACTAATAGTCAATTATTTTTACATCTACCTTACCTCTGCACTAATACTATGCGAAAAATCTATTATTTTTCTTGTGAGTTATACCATGACATACCACTGATTAATAACACTGAATAATAACAATGCTCGACAAAAAATAAACCCCTTAACACATATTGCATCAAGAAGTTTAGAATTACTTATTCAGTTATTTCCATATTTTTACTGCCAGAGCTAAATCGACACCCAGGAGCAAACATATTCCCACCCATTAGAAGTATTGATATCTTTCATTTCCTGCCACTCACCCTTTAACCCCAACTCGTTTGCAGATAATTCAAAATGGCATTTTGCAATCCCAAGATCATTTTTTTGCATATCATAACCCATCATTTTAAAACCCTTTGTTCTGGTAATGTAAAAATGAAATATATTATTATCCTTTATAATTCTCCACGGTTGCTTGTTTGCTGCAGAAGGTCCAATTCTCACCATTTCCAAGGGAATAGCATAGTCTGTCACTCTTGATTCCTTTAGTGGCAAGGAACTGTACCCTTCAAAAAACAGTTCATTCCATGGCTTCCTCTTTTTTGCTCCAAAAACGTTTCTCATAGCTGATTCAAAAACTCTAGCCTTTCCTCTTTTAATACCTACCGGAGAAACTATGGCTATGTATTCATCTTCGTGCAAACTCATATTTTGTGCAAAATCACTTCTATTAAAAGTACCGCCAAGCCAACATGTCTGAAGCCCTAGATCTGTTGCGAAAAGCACAATCTTTTCAAATGAGTATCCAAACTCAAGCGCACCATTTTCACTTTTATCTATAATTCCGATTATGAAAGAATCAGCACCTGATATAACACCATATGTACCCATTTTTTTTGCTGTTCCGCTATCTCCGCTATCTATACCTCTATTACTTACAAATATAAACCTGGCTTTTATTTGGGTTTCCTGATTGATTTCCGCAATATAATCCTTCAACTTCTGAAGAGTTTTACTTTCAATTTCTATATTATCAAATGTTCTGGATGATTTTCTCATCTTGATCAATTCTATTACTGATTTTTCAAATTTCATGATTTCTCCTTTTCAATATTTAGAATCATTATATAATATTATAGCACACTATTATTTTATCCCATAATTTAGGCAAACTTAGTATATGTAAAAAAATACTCAGACTATTTTGCCTGAGTACTTTTATTTATTACTGCATCTTCTTCCAATGTTTGTGTAATTGGAATTATCCCTTTTTATATGAACCCATAAATAAAATCGTCCCTGTGTCATCATCTGCAATAACGAACACAAATGGCCTGTCAGCAATGAAAGCCAAGGGGTTTTGTACGGCAGTTAATTTCATTTCTACTTCAGTTGCCGCTGCTGCTTCACTGCCTTCTTCATTGACTTCGATGACAGCTTTGTGGAGTACCTGGCTAATAAGAATTTCATCGCGAATACCGGAAAAATCAGCCTGCCCTGTGAAGGCTTCTCCCATTCCAAGAGCAGTCAGACTATCGTTTAAGTTTTTGATTCCGTATTCCAGTTTAAATCTGGGCAGTTGGAGTATAACCTCACCCTGCTCTGCGATACTGTCTTTAATTTCTTGCCATTTTTCGGTATTCAAGCCTGCAATAAAATCACTAACCATAACACCTTTTTCAGGCAGAACACAGTACATTGCTATTTTCCCACTTCCATAAGGAAGCCTGACGGCCTGGTATTTGTCTCCCTGTCCGTATTCAACTTCTCCAGTCCTGCTCATCATCATTACTTTCTGGCTCCTGCCATCCTCTGAAAGAAATGAAGTCTCAAAGGTATTCTCACTCTCAAACTGCTCTGCCCAATCTCCCTTAAAATAAATGGCATTGATCAGGTACATGATGACATCTGAGTCAATTGGTGAATCAACCATCTTATCTATCTTCTTATTAGTTGCTTCCTCAATCCATTTATTAATCTTCTCAGCAGCATTTTCCTGACTGAAGTTCATTTGAGTAACAGGAGCCTGAAAAACATCTTCATTGACCGCTAAAAATTCAGGCTTGATATCCTCTCCTTCTCTGACCCAGATAGAATTATTGATGTCCAGTATTACTTTTTCATCCAATTGATTCAAATACGGAATCAAATTTTTGTAGCTGTCATTAAGTATTCCATCTTCTATTCCGTTATATCCCAAAGCGTTGGACATAGCTTCTTTCGTAGACTCAGCAGCTCCCTGATAAGTCATTGTCAAAGCTGTCGATATACTTAAGGGCGATATGAAAATATTCTGTTCCAGGTCCTCTTTATCCAACTGTTTAAAAATATCAAGAGCGAAGTTGGTATTACCTTCTACAACTTTTTGACTAATTTTATCTTTTGCAAAACTAGGGTTTTGACTGCTATTATTCTGACCTATCTGCTCAGTCCCAGCTGCACACCCCACCAACATGCCTACTACCAGTGTGAGGCAAAGCATTAGATACAACCGTTTTTTCATGAGTTTATCTCCTCCCTAGAAAATACTCCCTGTGAAATTGTTTCTCTTATATTATGACGTAAAAAAACATTTTGTAAATATGCTTTTTGTTTCAATAACAATGACTATATCTACATAAAGCACTAAAAGTTCGCCTTTTCCTTCAAAATTAACTTTAATTACACAAAATATGAAAAATATTTATTAGGCTAACTACCGACTTTTCATATGTTTTGCTAAAAAAACTCTAAGCGATTAAAAATTTAGTACTCAAATAGGAAATAATACTCCAGCCATATAAA
>JBAYAL010000184.1:0-4390 GCA_041669825.1 Eubacteriales bacterium
TAATATTTTCCCTGCCAACTATCCCTCCTGGTAATTTCACTGTCTATCCCGTTTAATACTTCCCACTTTTTTCTTGTCCACTTAGGAACAATAATATCTTTGGCCGGACCATCTCCCATAAGCCTATGCATAATTATATCAGGAGGCAATATTTCCAAGACATCAACCACCAAGTTTATATATTCTTCCATAGTCATAAGAGTATATTTTTCCTTCTCATACATTTCTGCCAAAGGTGTATTTCTTAGAATGTGAAGTGAATGTAACTTGATTCCATCTACCCCTAACTCTCCTGTTTTCTTTGCTGTAACAAGCATTTGTTCCCTTGTCTCACAGGGAAGGCCTAAAATAATATGAGCACAAACCCTAATCTTTTTTTCTTTTAACCTTTTTACCGTATTCTCAAAACACTCAAAATCATGACCTCTGTTAATCCACTTTAAAGTACTATTATGTACTGACTGTAAGCCAAGCTCTACCCAAAGATATGTTCGAGAATTAATTTCAGCAAGCATTTCCAAAACATCATCAGGTATGCAATCAGGCCTAGTAGATACTGAAAGTCCAACTACATCCTTTATGGAAAGTGCTTCCTCATATACTTTTTTTAAATATTCCACTGGTCCATAAGTAGCAGAAAAAGACTGAAAATAGGCCAAATATTTTGCTTTTGGCCATTTTTTAAGCGTTCTCAACCTAACTTCTCTAAACTGTTCAGCTATAGAAAACCTACTATCCCCTGCAAAATCACCTGACCCCTGTTCACTACAGAACACACATCCCCCAGTACTTATAGTTCCATCCCGATTGGGACAGGAGAGTCCTGCGTCAAGAGAAACTTTATTGATTTTTTCACCAAAAGACATACGCAAATGCCTGTTAAACGTATTATAGCGCTTGTCTCCCCACATTCTAATCCCATTATCCAATAAAAATAACTCCATTCTAAATTAACGTACCTTTACGTTTGCTAAAATCTTTCTAAGCATCTATTTATCTATGTATGTATGTATGTATTTATCTATGTATGTATGTATGCATTTATCTATGTATGTATGTATTTATCTATGTATGTATTTATTTATGTGTCTATGTATCTATGTATCTATGTATTGTTTTATATAATTATTATGGGACTCTGTGTAACCATCAAATATAATAAAGGTCTTTACCATAATTCATTTTAGGGACTATCATTAAAAGCTTTTAGACTTTAAATTTCTAAGCCAAACCTTTAATTATAACTCCCATCTAGGATATAATATTTAATACCTTTTGTCTATTTTAGTATACTTTTTTATTAATTATTAATCCCTATTTTCTAGCTCCAAAAGTCTTTTTTTCAGATTAAGGCCCCCGTCATACCCCACAAGATCACCGTTTTTTCCTATAACTCTATGACACGGCACTATAATTGCAACCGGATTGCGATTATTTGCCATTCCAACTGCCCGCTGACCTTTTGGACAGTTTATCCTCTTCGCTATATCTGAATAACTACAAACTTCCCCATAAGGAATATTCAATAACTCCTGCCAGACTTTCTTTTGGAATTCAGTACCTTCCATATGAAGTATTATATCAAATACTTTTCGTTCTCCAGCTAGAAATTCCTCAATTTGTTTCATAACTCCAGAGTTTAGTTTTTCCGACTTTTCAACAGAACAAAAAGGAAAATAACGTTTTACTCTCTCTTCCAAAAGCTCAACTTTATCTTCGCCGATACTAAGCTGAAATAATCCCTTCCAAGAAACCGCAGTCAAAATTTCGAGTTTTAATTCACTTAGCATAATTGTTTTTGTATAATAATAAACAATTTTTTCTTCATTCAAGTTAATCATCTTTTCTATAAGTCTTTTGCTTAATTATATCTATTTATTGTCATTCCTACCATACTCACAATATATTTATAAAGATATTTTTTTATTCTTAAAATATTTCCAAATTATTTTTCAAAACAAACTTTGATATCATCCTGGTTTGGCATCAATTTACTTTTTCTTCTAAACATATTATTATGGCAATCCAAATAATATTGCCAATCATTTTCTATATGAATTTTCATTAAAGACTCAGCCTCATTCTTATTACGGTTTTCTAAAGCATTTATAATCCTCTCATGCTCATTCAAATAATCACTTTTTCTTATAAATTCTTTATTATTATTATAAGCCATAATAACAAGGGAACTTGTTTTATCTATTAATTCCTGTAATCGCTTATTACCACATGCCCCGATAATAGTATTGTGGAAAATGGTATTAAGTTCAACTGCTTTTTCATTTAATCCCCTTGAATATAAGTCTTTAGCATTTTTCAAGTTACTTTTTAATTGCTTTATCTGATTGCTACTGATATTATCTGTCGCCAAATATGCAGCAAACGATTCTGTTGCCATACGACATTCGTAAACTTCTTTAATATCTTCATATTCCATAGAATGAACAATTTGCCCAGTTCCCGAACTTACAATCAACCCATCTTGTTCAAGCATCCTCATTGCTTCCCTTACAGGACTTCTACTTATACCAAAATATGCAGATAATTTCATTTCCAAGAGACGCTCCCCCGGTTTTATTTCTCCAGATAATATCTTTTTCCTTAATATTTGATAAGCCTGAAAATGAAGAGGTTCACTTTTCTTTAACTTCACTACTCACACACCCTTTCAAACATATTGTACTTTGTAGACATTGATATGGAAAAAAGACATAAGGCAAGCAAAAAAATTCTAGCCTGCCTTATATGTTTTGTTTTAGATATGAAAACCGGATATACCCGATGTTAGACCTTCAAAATCAGGATACGCGCTTTCACCATGTTGTGAACTATCCAAACCTAATTCCTGTTCTTCATCAGAAGCTGTGAGTGGGGTTATTCTTGCAACTACCTTTAGAATTATAAAAGTGACTATACCCGCATAAGCATAAGTCGCCAAAACAGCAATACTCTGAATACCTACCTGTGTAAAGCCACCACCATAAAATAATCCATCAGCACCACCAGAATTAACCGCTGTAGTAGCAAATAGTCCAGTAGCAATCGCTCCCCATGTTCCACCTATTCCGTGTATACCAAAAGCATCAAGTGCATCATCGTAACCCAGTTTTTCTTTGAGAATAGCAACTGTAAAATAGCACAAACTTCCCGAAATAAAACCAATCAAAATTGCTGCCATTGGCGACACAAAGGCACAAGCGGGAGTAATTGCAACCAATCCAGCAACTGCACCGGAAATTGAACCAAGAACGGTTGCTTTTCCATGGTGCAATTTTTCCACAACCAACCATCCCAATAATCCTGTACTTGCTGCAATATGGGTAGTCACAAAAGCTAGCACTGCAATCCCATCTGCAGCAAGTTCGCTTCCTGCATTAAAACCAAACCACCCAAGCCATAGTAATGACCCACCAAGAATTACATAAGGAATATTATGTGGAATTGTAGGATCACTTTTTTTGTTATATCTTTTACCAATAACAAGTGCAGCAATCAAACCCGAAAAACCAGAACTGATGTGTACAACTGTTCCTCCTGCAAAATCAAGAGCACCAAGATTTGATAACCAACCTCCGCCCCATACCCAATGAGCGATTGGCACATATACCAAAATACTCCAAAATGCTATTAATAGGACATATGCTGGAAATCTAAGTCTTTCCGCAGTTGCTCCAGTCATCAGAGCTGGTGTCAAGATTGCAAACATGAGCTGAAATATCATAAATAATAGAGCAGGGATTGTAGATCCTTCAGAAACACCAAGTCCTACACCTTTAAGTGCAAAAAAGTCCAACCCACCAATAACACCACCAATATCAGAACCAAAGGCAAGTGAATATCCTATAACTACCCATAAAACAGTAACAATCCCTAACGCCGCAATACTCTGCATCATAATTGACAGTACATGACGTTTTTTTACTAATCCACCATAAAAGAATGCCAAACCAGGAATCATTAAGAACACAAATGCAGTGCAAATTAGCATGAAAGCAACATCACCAGTATTAATCTCCATTTTTTTCTACCTCCTCGTTTTTTTAATAGGGAAACAATATTTTTTAAAAAGACTAAATTCTATATTCAAATTTTTAATTATAATATAAGGTTAGAATCTCAAATACTTATTTTATAGAAATTACATACTATATACGCTTATGATGAGAGGTATCAATGTCTATATATTGTATATTTAAGAAGCAGAAACTACTTTTGGCACTTAAATCATATAAATTGGTTTAAATTAACCTTGTATATATATTCCTAATATTATAGGAAAAAATAAAAAAAGCCCCCAAAAAAGCTTTCGCTTTTCAGGGGCTTCATTGCCCATAAAATTAAACTCTTGGTTTAACTTCGTTAACAATAATATATATGCAAAATGACAAAA
>JBAYAL010000185.1:0-4386 GCA_041669825.1 Eubacteriales bacterium
AGGCCTTTCATGATTTTTGTGAGAAAAATGGAATAATGTTCGATGATAATAAACGCTAAAATGATCATAGTGAGATATTACAATTTATTAATTAAATGAGGACTATTTAAACTGAAAAGAATAATTAAAACTGAGACCCAATCGATTATTGATATGTTTTCACAGTGGAGCAACCACTGCAGATATGATGTGTATTTAAAAGAATTAGAAAACTTTGACAACCTTTCATTTGGCGAAAAAAAATATTATCTAAATAGTTTGATAGAAACTTTATATGAAGAAGATTGGGATACAAGAGCAGAAACTAATAAGATAAATAAAACACTTCAATTGATAATTGAAGATGAATGTTTAAGAGAAAAACAAGAATCTGCATTAAATGAAACAAAAGTTTTTTGGACTAGTTTTAAAGTATGGTTACAAGAAGAATTACCATCTTTAAATTTTTTAAAACCTTGTTTTGTTCGTTATGATAATTGGAACGGTGGTACATATTTTTTGGATATTGACTGGACAAAGCAATTTCAATTATTATTAGGAATTGATTATGATAATAGATTTGAACAGGAGACTATTTCGGTTGAGGACTTGAAGCTCCTAATTGAATTATTATATTCTGATTTTATAGATTTTGAAAAAAGATATAATTTTACGATTGAAATAAATAATAGATTAGCTAAATTTAAGTTACCATATCGACTTACTGGAGGTAAATTAATTAAAAGCGGTCTAAAGACTACTGAGGACAACAAAAAAATAATAAATTGGCTAATGTTTGAAGCTAAAATAAAGTTAGCAGATGATAAAATTTTAAGCAAAGAACTGTTAGATAAACATACTGCTTTGAATTATCTTTCAGATGCTTTAGAATATCTGCTTTCTCTTATTAACAAGAAAGGAAAAACGATAGAGCAATTGGCAGCTTTGACTGTATGTAATGATGAAAACAGCAAATTATATGCTGTAATAAAATCAGAAGTAAATGTATTCCATGCAATAATAAATGAGTATTTTGATATACGACATAATGAATATTTAAATAAAGCAAAAGAAAACAGGGAACCTCTATCAGATAAATTATTTATTGAATATCTTTACAATAGAATTTATGCTTTATTATTTATCGTAAAGAACAATTATCTAAGTAAAAATAAAAACCTGGAACCCACTGAAACAGAAAACAAATTACAAGAAGATCACAATAATTTGCCATTTTAAAAGGAGTTAAGATGATTAAAGATATAATAGAGAAAAACGAAATTGTAAAAGTAAACGATAAAGAGATGGCTGTGCTTAAAGAGAATTTTCCTTCTTGCTTCGATAAGGACGGAAAGTTTGATATTTTAAAATTCCAAGAAGTAATAAAAGACAAGGTTGATATTACCAAGGAAGGTTATGAGCTTAACTTTTTAGGTAAAAGTTATGCTAAACTATTGGCTTCTATTGATACGACTACGGTTATTAAGCCTGATCTTGAGTATAACAATAAACCTGAAAACAAAAACAGCGAGAATATATACATAAGCGGCGATAATATTGATGCACTTAAACACCTTGCGAAATCTTATGCCGGACAAGTGAAGTGTATATATATTGATCCACCCTATAATACCGGAAGCGACGGTTTTGTTTACAATGATAAGTTTGAATTTACCGTTGAAGACCTTGTGCAAAAATTAAGCATCTCCGAAGATGAAGCTGCAAGGATTTTGGATATGACAAAGCGTGGTTCCGCATCACACTCTGCTTGGCTAACGTTTATGTACCCGCGCCTTCTTTTAGCAAGGGATATGTTGAAAGACGATGGCGCAATTTTCATATCAATAGATAATAATGAAAATGATAATATTAAACTTTTATGTGATTTGGTTTTTGGAGAAGAGAACTATGCTGGACAACTTCCAAGAATAACAAAAAAATCTGGCAAAGATCATACTAATGGTGTTGCATCAAATAATGATTATTTGTTAATCTATTTAAGAAATAGTTTTTCTGATTTAACTGGAGTAGATGCAAATATTGATGACTATAAGGAACGCGATGAATACTTCAATGAAAGAGGACCTTTCAAACTTAATCAAACTTTAGATTATGATTCGTTGTGGTATAATCCGACGATGGATTTTACAATTACAGTTAAAGATAGTACTTTTGTGCCTGGAGGAGATACTGATGCTCATAATGCCAGACACGCTGGAAACCACAATGCAAAAGACTGGGTTTGGAGATGGAGTCAGGCAAAGTTTGATTTCGGATATGCAAATGGATTTGTAGTAATAAAAGATGGTAAAGGTCGCAAAAGAATTTACACCAAAACTTATTATGGTGCAAAAATTGTTAAAAAAGGTAATATTTACTCTATTACAAAAATTGATAGGGATAAAAAACTTAGTTCTATTGCTCTCGTAGATAATAAATATTCTAATGATAATGCAACAAAGGAAATAGGTGTCTTGTTAAATAAAAATATCTTTGATTTCCCAAAACCAACATGTTTAATAAAAACCATTCTTGATCTTATGCCCGATGATATAATAATAATGGATTTTTTCTCTGGTTCGGGAACTGTTGGAGATGCTGTTATGCAACAAAATCTTGATGGTGGAACAAGAAAATACATTTTAGTCCAACTTGACGAAAAATGTAAAATAATCCAAGATGGTTTTAGAACCATTGATGAGATAGGACAAAAACGTGTTGAACTTGCCGCAAAGAAGATAAAAAAAGAAAATCCTGATGCTGATATTGACTTCGGTTTTAAGCATTATACATTGGTTGAACCGACTTCGAAGACAATAGATAAGTTGGAATCATTTGAGCAAAATAGCATGGTTACGGATAATGATATTTTGAAAGAATTCGGTAAAGAAACCGTGCTTGCAACTTGGTTGAATGACGACGGATATGGACTCACTTGCGAGCCACAAGAAATTGACCTTGCAGGCTATAAAGCCTACTATATGGGCAATCATTTATATTTGCTTGACGCAGAATTTAATAATGACGCACAAAAGGCTTTGTTTGAAAGATATAGCAATGAACCGTCATTCAACCCTGAAAATATTGTCTTGTTCGGATACAGCTTTTCAAAATGGACAATTATGGATAGTTTGCAAACGAATTTAAGACAACTTTCCAACAAAAAAATAAATTTCGACATCAGGTATTAATATGGAGCTGATTTTACAACAAGGATTAGAGCATCAACAGATACCTGTCGAAAGGCTAGCAAAAGTTTTTGAAAACGTTGGTAAAACCAACGGGTTTTTCTATACCAATCCTAAGATTAATCTTGCCGACAGCACGTTAAAAGCAAACATAAAAAACATTCAAAATGACGTCCATCCGGAACTTCGCGGAAGTAATGAAATCAAAGATATTCTCAATCTTGACATAAAGATGGAAACAGGTACAGGCAAAACATATGTGTATGCCGAAACTATATTCGAGTTACATAAACGTTATGGAATAAATAAATTTATTATTGCCGTTCCTTCTTTACCGATTAAGGCGGGGAGCGCGTCTTTTTTAGGCGATTCATATGTAAAAAGACATTTCCGTGATGTATGCGGATATAATTCAGAAATTGAACTTTGCGTATTAGAGGCGATGAAAAAGAAGAAAGGTAAAAGCTTCTTCCCCAGTATGGTACGTGATTTTGTTCAAGGTAGCAATCAACTTACGAATAAAATTTATGTGCTTATTGTCAATATGCAATTACTCAGCGGAAGCACGAAGATGTTAAAGGACGAATATGACTATTCTATCGAAGGTTTTTATCGTCCGTTTGATGCTATAAGAGCGACTAAACCGTTTGTTATTATTGATGAACCACATAGATTTGACAAAGAAAATAAAGCTTATAATACTATTGTTAATGAAATAAAGCCCCAATGTATTATACGTTTCGGCGCAACATTCTCTCAAAAGTTAGTTGGGGCAGGCAAAAATAAGGTTTGGGTTAAAGATTATCATAATCTTTTATATGATTTGAATGCTTGTGATGCATTCAATCAAAATCTTATTAAAGGTGTGGCAAAGGAACACTTTGAGCCTTTGTCCAAAAAAGAGGAAAAGGTCAAGATTGTCAGTATTGAAAGCAGAACTTCTGCATCTTTCAAATATTCCTCTGTCGACGTCAATAAGTCTTATAAATTAAACAGCGGCGATTCGCTAGCTATTATCAGTCCTGCATTCGAAGGACTGTTTATTGACGGAATAACAAATAATTCCGTTCTGTTTTCCAACGGACAGGAAAAAGTAGTCGGGAATGAATTTGACGTCGATATTTTTATGGAATCATATCAAGACGGCATGCTCAAGCTCGCTATCCAAAGACATTTTGAAACAGAAAGAGCAAACTTTAACAGAACGCCGAAAATTAAA
>JBAYAL010000186.1:0-4380 GCA_041669825.1 Eubacteriales bacterium
CTTGGACTGTAGCTGACGCAGCTGTAATTGCAGGTGATAACTCAATTTTTTTATTCAAAACTGCATCTGGAACAAATTTGTGAGCAAAAGCTTCCATCACAATTTTTTTACCATCAATAGTTACTTCAGCATCTATATCAGCATCAAAACCCCAGAATTTTTTAGCAAATGGATGAGAGCGACGTGCTCCGCCTGTTAATTTTGTGAAATGAATTTTTACATCTTTACCAAACATTCCACTAAATATTTTACTAGCATTTACTTCTACTACTGCCTGTCTTTCTAAATCTAGAGCATAGCAGATATCTCCCAGTTTTTTACCTGCTTTCAAATCATTATAGGTTCTTTCAATACGAGTAATAATAGCTTTAGTACGAACTCCTTCAGTAGCTCTAATAAGCGCCTGGCTTACTACACCTCTCCGTACCTGTTCTCCTTTATGAGCAATTGTATTGAGACAGAAGGCTGCAATCTCTCCATCCATCCATTCTGTTGCTTTCAACTGATGAATTAAATCAGCTGTAGCATCAACATCACCCTTATTCTCGACTAAAGAATTCATAGCAACAACAATATCAGATACGAGATGAGCCAAAGGAGGATTAACTGGTCCGCCACCAAAACCAGCGCCAATCATTGGAGCTTCAGAAAAGGCCGCAAGTATTTCATTAAGAGTCATCATTCCAACAACCGTAGGAGCACCAACATCTTTTAAGATCATAGCTATATCGCCAATAACTTGAGCGGTTTCATATTCTTTGCCTGTTCCACGAATATGAAGTTTTTCAGGTAATCCTGCAGCTTCAGCAGCCCCTTTACCAGCTAAGTATCCTGTACCATTGACAAAGAAGGCCCCATATTCTTCACCTATCATCCCATCAGGATTGATAACTTCTAAAACTGCTGCTGCTGCTAATAGAGCACACATTATTGGACTTGGATTTATTCCAGCACCACAATAAGCTTTTTGCATACCAACTACAGCAGCCTTGGTTCCTTTCAAACACAAATCTACATAAGTAGTATCTTCACCCAACACGCTGTGGCCATAAATTGCTCCGCCGGCAACAAAAGCAGGCACATAAGCACCATCTACGCGACACACTTCTCCTTTTTCCATTGCGTCGTATAGAGCCTTAACTGCAGCAAAACCAGAAAGCTTATTGGTTTGTTTTGAACATGGAATAGCAGCTACCCCTGCCCTACTAGCTCCAGCAATCATACGAGCCATTGAACCTAGTTTACGATTACCTGCCGGAACTCCAGCTCTTGATTCTGTTCCTACAAGGTTCAGTAATGTAGCAACTATTAACGCTGCATTAGCTGCATCAGCTCCACCTTCTTTAGCTGCCTCAATACCTACTTTCATAATACTATCAACAGGAAGATCAATCATATTGGCATCGGAAAGTTTTATGCTACGTCCTTCAAGTATCTCACGAGTCATAGCATTAGCCGAAGCTAATACTGCCAGATTCAACATACCATGTCCTTTAGTAATAGCCTCAATACGGTCACTAGAAGTATGCTGAATATTCGAATTCACTGCACATAATACCGCTAATAATTCTTTTTCCAAAAAAATTACCCCCTTAATTTTACTTGTTATAAAGAATAAGACGTTTACACCGTTTGCCTTATCTGCCTACCAAATCTTAACCTTTTCATCCTTTCTCAATTTTTTAAGGCAAATTTAGCTTTTAATGTAATACGTTTAGACTACCTTTTTTTAACACTGTTCTTTTTCTATTCATGACTATGATGGTGAATCTCCACCACATCTCTGTTACCTCTATCTTCCATTTCTTGTCCTATTACAACCCTCAAAACATTTGGAAACCCATAATCCCTTGTTCCCAATCCATATCCCGAACATTCTACAATCATGTTTGGAAAGCCATTAAATTCCTTAGCTAGCACTTTTGCCAGAGCAGCTCCTGTAGGTGTAACCAGTTCTCCTTTAACATCAACATTCCTTACAGGTATCCCTTTTATAATCTCTAATGTAGCTGGAGCTGGAAGTGGGATTAGTCCATGATCACATTTTATTGAACCATATCCCATAGGTAGATGGGAACAGCAAATCTTATCCACTTTAATATTTTCAACAGCGAGCAAAGAACCAATAACATCACATATAGAATCCACTGCTCCCACTTCATGGAAATGTACATGTTCAATCGTTGTCCCATGAACTTTTGCCTCTGCTTGGGCAATTTCCATAAATACCTTCTTAGCTAAATCTTTAACATAATCCGAGAGACTACCTGTTTCGATAATTTCTACTATATCTTTTAAATGCCTATGTGGCTGTTCCTCTTCTACTATCACATCTATTTTTGTTGCAGCTATTCCATAACTTTTTTTCTTTTCGACTACAAAACTATAACCATTTACATCCAAGCTAGAAAGACCCTCTCTGATACACTCTATATCCGCTCCAGCATCAATAAGCGCCCCCAAAAACATATCTCCTGCAATTCCTGCAAAACAGTCTAAATACATAACTTTCATTTTTCTACCCATTCCTTTCCTGATTCTGCTATAGCAAGTGCAAGGGCTGCTGCCCCAAAACCATTATCTATATTGACAACCCCAATCCCCGAGGCACAACTGTTTAACATAGAAAGAAGTGCTGACAAGCCACCAAAATTTGACCCATATCCAATACTGGTAGGTACCGCAATTACTGGTTTTCTAGTCAGCCCCCCTACCACACTTGCTAATGCCCCTTCCATACCTGCAACTGCAATTATTACTGTTGCTTTCTGCAAATCTTCAGTATGGTTTAATAGTCTATGGATTCCTGCAACACCAACATCATATAATCTTGTTACCTTTAAGCCCATGGTAGCCGCAGATACTGCTGCTTCTTCCGCTACAGGCATATCAGCCGTACCTGCACTAACTATAAGGACATTACCCTTACTTTCCATTTCATCCTTTGTCGGGACTACCAAACACTTAGCCATTTCATAGTATTTTGCCTCTGGAAATTTTTCTTTCACTGCAGTATAGACATCAATCCCAGTTCTAGTCCCCAGTACTGGCCTAGTCCTGGCTGCCAGTTTACATATAATCTCTGTAGCTTGACTTACAGTTTTCCACTGACAAAGCACCACCTCAGGAAACCCTGTACGCAACTCTCGCTGGTGGTCTATACGGGCATATCCAATATCTTCAATATCCAATTTTCCCAACATATCTATAACTTGGTTCATACCTACACTGCCTGCTACCAAAGACTCTAACAATCCTTGCAATGCATTTCTGTCCAAAGAGTCTTCCCCCTTCTTTTACTTTTAATTTTGCTATCTTAAAATATAAAATACAGGAAAACTTAATATCTAATAATCGCTAATTTTTTTCTTTAATTACCTCAAATTCATATTTGAATTCAGATTCTGATAAACATCTATTAGCTTCACTTTCCACCATCTGTTTAAACTCATAAAATGTTATTTTTAAACCTATTTTTTGAATTGCCAAAACACAAGCCTTTAAATCCTCATATTCACCACGAGCAGAAAGGTACTTACCAGACTCATCCCTAACAACTTTCACTTGCAAAGTATCTTCCCAAACTCTATTATTATTACTATCTTTTATACATACTTTAATTGTTTCCATAGAATATTTAAATTCCATATGATCTGTTTTAATTATCCGCACACCCAGAGTACCTATCTCACAGCTTAAGAACTTACCTATTGAAGTTGCCTCTTCCTTTGGAGCATCAATTAAAAAGATAAATTCCGGTCTTCCTTTTTTGGTCATTGCATTTATAACATGCACATTACCTGCTCCTTTTTTAATTAGCTGTTCAATTAAATAAGGTACTTGGTCAGCATTTATATTGTCAATATTTGTCATTAGCAGCATCTAAATAAATACCTCCCAAAAAAATAAAAAATCGACATCGTATTTACTACGGACAATATTCATTTTTTTGAATAAAACCGCTACGGTCGATAATTTACCTATATTATTATTTAATTTGTTTTATGACCAAAAATAAATAATGTTTAAAAACTTTACCATGCAAATTTTACAATTATACCTTTCTAAAAATTCCTATTTTTCCACCCCCTCTTTATCCCTCAAAATACAAACATCCTAATTTGGCAACTTTTCCATAGTCTTAATTTAAAGGCTTATCTATAAACTCAATATAGTCCATTTTAATATTTGAGTCAACTAATTCTATTATATTAATTATTACACATTTATTAAATATAAAGTATTAATGTAAATATATATTTGCATTACGTCGATTTTCGCTTCCTTTTAATAAGCTTTTGATAGATATATCGTAGAATAATTAAATTAATTGTCTAATTAATTATAATTTAGCAGATAATTGTAATATCGATATATATA
>JBAYAL010000187.1:0-4351 GCA_041669825.1 Eubacteriales bacterium
AAAGGAGTAAGTAAAATGACAATATTTGAAGATAAGATTGCAGATATGAAGAAGTATACTCCAGAATTGACGAGACAGGCTGATTTTAAAGATTTCTGGAAAATAGCTATGAAAGAGCTGTTTGAAGAAAAAAATAGGTTCGTGTTCGGCTGTGAAAATAAATCTGAGTCTTTTAAAAATGCTAAGGGTTACAATGTATCTTTTGATTTTGAGTTAATTAGGTATGTGTATCCTTTAAAGTTAGTTGAAATATATGATGTTGTTTTGGAAGGCTCTGATGGAACCCCCCTTCATGGATGGTATATTAAACCAGTATGGGCAGATCAAAATAAAAAAGTTCCAGCTCTTGTTCGTTTCCATGGGTATTCATCGAACAAAGGAAAAATAAGTGAGCTTTTGCTATGGGCTCTTCAAGGTTATGCTGTGTTAGCAATGGATGTAAGGGGGCAATGTGGAGATACTTGTGATGGTAGAGTATACTCAACTGGCTCATTTTCTGGATGGATGACCAAAGGGTTAAAATCACCAACGGAGTATTACTATAGGCAGGTATATATTGATTGTGTTCATCAGATTGAAGCACTTGCTAGAAGACCAGAGGTGGATGAAAATAATATCGGGCTTTTTGGAAACAGCCAAGGGGGTGCCTTGGCACTAGTCTCTGCAGCTCTTTTAAATAAATATTCTGAGGTAATGAAAGGTATTACATCAAAAGTGAGGGCGGTAAATGCTGGAATACCATTTATGTGTGACTTTAAAAGAGCATACAAAGAAAAACATAATGATGGACCATTAGCGGAGTTTGACTGGTACTTTCGTATGTACGATTCTCTTCATAATAAGGAAGAACAGATATTTAAGACCTTGAGCTATTTTGATACTGTGAATTTTGCGTCTTGGGTGAATAGTAGCGTTTTAGTATATGTAAATTTGCTTGACACAGCCTGTCCTCCAGCAACTATCTTTGGTCTTTTTAATCATTTATGTGGAGAGAAACATATCACAGTATTTCCTGATTATGCGCATGAGAGTATTGATTATCATGTGGAAATACAGATAGCCTTTTTTGCAAGGCAATTTTTGGTTTAGCTAAATAGTTCGTTATTGTGAAAATTTAAGTGTGTTTTTGAAAATATTATATTTTTTTAATAAAAAAAGTGGGCTGCATTCAAAGCAGTCCACAAAATAAGAGAGTGAGTAATATCGTAAAAAAAGTATTTGACAGTTTTAGTTTTGGTTGGTTTTTTTGCCAAAAAGGTTAAGCCCTTTACCTTGACCTAATCCTTGTCCTCTACCTAATCCGCGACCTTGACCTTGTCCTTGACCTTGTCCTTGTTGAGAATTGCAATTTCCCATACCTTTTCCAGTTCTGGACCCTTTACCAGTTGGACCTGTACCGTCTCTTCCAGGCATATCAAAGACCTCCTTTCTGAGATTATTTATTGAACATATACCTTATATTTAATATTATACATCATTTTGGGCATATGTCAATAACACATTAAAATTATTATATTAATTTAGATATTAGATGTGTAACAGTGATAGTAGTGCAATAACCAAATTATGATATAATTTGGTTATTGCATTTATTTACTTAATAATGGAGGATAATATCAGATGGCTATATATTACATAGATAGAATAACTGGAAGAACCGAAGAAGAAATAGTTGCAGGGGATAAGTTCTTAAAATGGATTTATGAAACTAGTTCTGGTCAATTATTACTCGAAGCTTTTATTAAAAAGAAAGCTTTTTCATATATATATGGCAAATTTCAAGATCTAAGTATTAGTAAAAATAAGATAAAGAGCTTTATTGATGATTTGAAAATAGATATGACCGAAGCGAAAGTTGAAAATATTAATTCTTATAAAACATTTAATCAATTTTTCATAAGAGAATTAAAAAAAGTTTCTAGACCTGTAATTAAAGAAAGAAATATTTTAGTTTCTCCAGCTGACGGAAGAATTTTTGCGTATCAAGAGATAGAGGCTGATAGAATGTTGCAGATAAAAGGAAATAGTTATTCATTAAAGGACTTATTTCAAGATCAAGAACTTGCTAGGGATTATCAAGGGGGAACGTGTTTTGTAATCAGGCTTTGCCCGTCAGATTATCATAGGTTTCATTTTCCTGATAGTGGAATTCCAGGAAAAACAAAAAAAATTAAAGGGAAATACTATTCAGTTAATCCAATAGCACTAAAAAAAATAAAAAATCTCTATCCTCAGAACAAAAGGGAATTGACTATATTTCAATCCGATAATTTTGATGATATTGCTATCGTTGAAGTAGGGGCAACCTGTGTGGGAAGTATTATTCAGACTTATATGCCAGGAGAACATTTAGGAAAAGGATTAGAAAAAGGGTATTTTAAATTTGGTGGCTCTACTGTGATTTTACTAGTAAAAAAAATGGTCTTGGAAATTGATCAGGATTTGATAGATAATACCAAGCGAGGGATTGAAACAAAAGTGTGTTTTGGTGAGAGGATAGGTAAACATTTTAGAACATTTGAAAATTAGTCATATAGAGATCAATAAACATAAAAAAGATATTTAATCAAATATCTTTTTTGTGTTTTATTTTTAAAGTACTTGACGTATCTGAATAAAGCTGTCGGTACAAAAAAAATTTCTAGGTAAAGCAGATTGAGGCTGTTGTATTAGTAAATCGGTAGGTGAATTTCAAATAAAGCCCCGCCGTCAGTACCATTTTTAGCAACGATTGTACCATTGTGTTTGAGAATAATGGTTTTAGTGATAGCCAAGCCGAGGCCAAATTTACCTTTTTTACCTTTGTAAAATCGTGTAAATACATTTGCAAGATCTTCAGACTCGAACCCTGGACCATCATCGGCAATAGTAAGTAAAAGCTGATTATTGGGCAATTTTTTGGATAGGTTAACTTGAACGGATATTTTGCTTTGCGCATATCGTTTACAATTGCTGATAATATTGGTGATTGCTCTGGTAAGTTTTTCTTCATCCCCAGATAAAGAAATTTCAGCGTAAGGAATAAGGAGAGAAAGTTCAATATTTTCTTTTTCAGTAAGGACTCTCATTCGTTCAATGATGTTTTGAATTAAACCGCTAAAATCCACCGATTCAAAACGGTAGATTTCTTCGTCAGTATCGAGTCTGGACAGATAAAGCAAATCTTCAACGAGGGCACAGAGCCGTTTTGTTTCATCGATAATAATTTCAGTGGCGGCATTTCTATCTTCGACAACTTCGTGCTTCAGGCCTTCAGCATAGCTCTGGATAATCATCAAAGGAGTTCTGAATTCGTGTGAGGCATTTTGTAAAAAGATTTTTTGTGCTTGATCATAGATCTCCAATCTTTCTGACATTTTATTGACGTTATCTACTAGTTCTTGAATTTCATTATCAGCAGATAAGTTGATGTTTGAAATAAATTTTCTTTCGGAAAGTGAGCGAATATGCTGACTTAGGGATGAAAGCGGCTGAGAAATCCGTTTGGAGATTGAAGTAGAGATACCAATACTGATTAAAGCTGTTACGAGTAAAATGATTAATAGAATAAAATTAATCATTTTTTGCAAGGCCTTGATTTGTTCTAGACTTGTATAAATAACAATGTAATTAATATAGATTTTGTTGGGAGGAGCAGGAATGAGTATGGCAGCATATTTGATATGATCGATATTCATATAAATTTTCTTTTCACTTTGGTTGTCACCAGTGAGTCTAATGAGCGTATTAAAAATTGTACTTTCAAGTGTTTGGATTGGGGAAATAGATTTACCGGACTGAACGACATTTAATTTATCATCGACCAAAAACGATTGGGCGTTGATAACGGAAAGGTTTTTATCAAAGGAATTTTCAATTCTGTGGGATGTTTTGGCAAGTGACTGGTTATCATTAGGTACTACATCAAAGGTATCTGCTTGTTTGGAAAAGGTGTCTTCAGTTATGCTGGCAACGGAAGATAATTGAGACATAACCTGATTATTAAAATAGAAATTGATGGTAACATTAAAGACAACGGCCACAAGCAATAAACTGATCATAATCGTGACTAGGTTAAGGTTAAAGATTTTTCCTTTAATCGTTTTTGTTCTCATGTCATGAATCCCTGTTTTTATCAATAATTATAAAACCGAAACCCCAAATAGTTTCAATTTGTAGTTTAGAACCAATACTTGCTAATTTTTTCCTTATGCGCTTGATCATATCGTCGGTTGCCCTTGTTTCAGTTTCTGTTTCAAATCCCCAGATTTTATTAAGTAGTTCATCTCGGCTGATGGCTTTATTCCGATGTCTGACTAAATATAAAAGTAGATAGAATTCCATTTGGGTAAAGGGAATTCTTGTTCCCTGA
>JBAYAL010000188.1:0-4304 GCA_041669825.1 Eubacteriales bacterium
CTTCTGCTTCAACTCGCTTACCTTCCTGTCCATGTAATCATTACTTCCCTGGTAATTGAAAAAATGATAAACCGAAGAGAAAAACGTGTTATGATGGCTAAACTCAATATGGTTATTGGTGCTTTTTTCAGTGATGTTGGAGTTGAATTACTTATTTCAATGTCCTCTTATCATGAGAATTATGATAAGTTAAGGTCTGAATTATTAATCACTGATAATTGGAACAAAAAAGATTTTGCTACTGGAAGACACAAAATTCTCGGTGAAAATTTTGAGATATCTTGCACAAATAATAACCTACATAACCTCAAAAATCTCAAAGAATTTCTCATGGAAAAAAGGTCTTTTCAGCTAAGCTTATTGCAAAACCCCAACCTTCTTGAACATGAATCCTTCACAGATATGCTCTGGGCTGTCTTCCACCTCACAGACGAACTTATTCAGCGAAAAGATACCTCTGCTTTAAGCAAATCTGACTACAAACATCTGTCTATTGATATAGAAAGAGCTTATACCCTTTTAATTACAGAATGGCTCTCTTATATGGAACATCTTCAGAAAAATTATCCTTATCTATATTCCCTCGCTGTTAGAGTTAATCCCTTTAACCCCGATGCTTCTGCAAACATTTAATATAATTTGTTGTTAATTATTTTTTAAGATAAGACCTCACTATCTATATATAATCTACATCACTTCTGAAAATAAGCTGGTGAATATTGCTTCAAATATTTACCAGCTTATTTATTGTAATAATTTGTATCAAATACCACCTAACCTCCGTAAAATATCCCAGATTATCTATTAAAGTTAGCCCAGGCTAGCCATATTATTTTCAATAAATGTTAGCCGTGGCTAACAAAATACAGGAGGTATGTGGGTAATGAATTCCAACACAAATACTGTTCCCCTTTCAAATATTTCTATAGGCAACAACTGCAAAATTGCTAATATTGAGCATAAAGGCCTAATGCGTCGAAGAATACTTGACCTTGGAATTATCCCCGGAACTGCAGTAGAATGCGTTCGCAGAGGACCATCAGGAGATCCTACAGCATACTACATACGAGGAACAACAATTGCCTTAAGAAATGAAGATGCAGCCAAAATTAACGTCTATCCAATATAAAATCTATTTAGGAGTGACATAGATGCATTCTCTACCTATAGACCACAGCATCATCCTCAGAAATCTCTTTGGAATTACGCCAAAACAAAATCAAGCCGTTATCGCACTTGCTGGCAATCCAAATGTAGGCAAAAGCACCCTCTTTAATGCCCTTACCGGATTACGACAGCACACCGGTAACTGGCCTGGAAAAACCGTAGATAATGCTCAGGGAGCTTTTACGTATAAAGATAAATCTTTTTTGCTAATAGACCTCCCTGGGACTTATTCAATCCTTGCACACACAGTAGAAGAAGAAATTGCCAGGGATTTTATCTGTTTTGGCAAACCGAATGTTACCTTGGTAGTTCTCGATGCAACATCAATGGAGAGAAATCTTAACCTCGCTCTTCAGGTTATGGAAATAACCTCCAATATTGTTGTTTGCGTTAATCTAATTGATGAAGCCAAAAAACAAAATATTATAGTAGACACTACTTTATTGGAAAATGAATTAGGCGTACCGGTAATTGCAACATCTGCCCGTAATAAAACAGGCCTTAAGGAACTTTGTGAGACTTTATATCTAGTTGCAAGAGGGAAATTAATTACTCAACCTAAAAACATAACCTATTCCGAAGAGATCGAAAACGCTGTAAATATTCTACTACCCAAAATTGAGCAACTTAATATTGGCTGTATTCTTAATCCCCGTTGGGTTGCCCTACGTTTATTGGATGGAGATAAAAAAATAATCAGTAATATTTGCCGCTATTTGGATCTTCAACCTTCAAAATATTATGAAAGAGAGGTTGAAATAACTTTATGAATTATGCTACAAAGAGCCAAGCACTATCTAACCTATGGGAAGATTCTAATAAAATTCGCACCACTAGCGAAAACATATTTAGCGATAAAATCGTATCTGACATCTATAAAAGCGCTGAACTAATAGCTAAAAAATCAGTTCGAAAAAACTCTAAAAAGCTTGATTTCACTTCCAAATTAGATAACATACTTACCTCAAAGATTACAGGTTATCCTATAATGTTAATAATTTTAGGTTTTATCTTGTGGCTAACAATTTCAGGAGCAAACTTTCCTTCAAAGATACTAGCTAAAGCATTATTTAGTATTCAAGATATATTAACCGGGTTATTCTTGGCCACTGGTGCTCCCGACTGGCTACATGGAGTACTTGTACTTGGTCTCTACAGATCATCCGCTTGGGTATTGTCAGTAATGCTTCCACCTATGGCCATATTTTTCCCTCTTTTTACTCTCCTAGAAGATCTAGGGGTCCTTCCAAGAGTTGCTTTTAATCTAGATCATTTGTTCAAAAAAGCTAAAGCCTGTGGGAAACAAAGTCTAACAATGTGTATGGGGTTCGGCTGTAATGCTGCCGGTGTAGTATCTTGCCGAATTATCGATTCCCCCAGAGAAAGACTTATTGCAATTCTCACCAATAACTTTGTACCATGTAACGGACGTTATCCCACTCTTATCGCTATCGGAACTATTTTCGGAGCAGGATCACTTGCCCAACAGTATCAGACTACTGTCGCAGCAGGGATAATAACAATTCTAATATTGATTGGAATAGCCGTCACTTTTACAGTCTCCTGGCTCCTCTCCCATACCTTACTTAAAGGGGAAGCTTCTTCTATGGTTCTGGAACTTCCCCCTTACCGCAAGCCAAAAATACTAAGTGTCATATACCGTTCAATAATTGACAGAACATTATTCGTACTAAAACGCGCTTTAATCATCGCCGCTCCAGCAGGAGCTATTACCTGGATTATGGCAAATGTGTTCATCGGAGACTTCAGTATTCTAACTCATACAGCAAATTTCCTACAACCAGTAGCAGGCGCTATAGGCTTAGATGGTTTTATTCTTCTGGCTTTTATCCTCGGTCTACCTGCTAACGAAATTGTATTCCCAATTCTAATTATGTCCTATCTTTCTAATGGTTATATAGTTGAACTCGACAGTATAACCGAACTACAAAACCTTTTGGTAAGCAACGGATGGACTTGGCTAACAGCAGTCAATACAATGATTTTTTGCCTCCTACACTGGCCCTGTGCTACTACTTTAATTACTACTTTGAAAGAAACCGGAAGTAAAAAATGGACCTTCCTAGCTTTTCTGATGCCCACCTGTATAGCCTTCGCAGTATGCTTTATTCTCACCCAGACAGTCCACATCTTAGGTCTAATCTAAGCAATTCCCTGATAGATATAATACCAGACTTCATTGAACACGTTTTTCGTTTTTTGTTTTTTGTTTTTTATTTTCTATTCTATTAATATATTCTCGATAACATTTTGGCTTTTCATTCAAAAAACTAACCAAATCAGAAATAGCTTCTATCGTTTCTCGAGAAAGATAATGTTCCATGGCCTCAGCTTCGGCTTCAATATCACACGAAGCAACTATAAGACTTAGAAACTCTTGGAGCAGTTTGTTCCTATCTACAAGAAAATCACCAAGTTCTTTTCCCTTCTCTGTTAGCTCTATTCTTCCATACGGTTCATAATTAATATACTCTTTCTCTCTTAATTTACTCAGGGCTTTGGAGACAGAGGGCAGAGAAACTCCTAGTTTTCTACTGATATCTGTAACTCTTACAACCTCTCTATTAAGAGAAAAGCGATATACTTCTTCCAAATAATCTTCTAAGCTGGGTGATAGCAATACCTGTCACTCCTTTGAATATCAAGCACTGTTTATTTAACCACCTTATTTATGTTTTTTGATTAAAACAAACATTATAATCTCATGCTTTTTGCTTAATCCTAATTCCCTATATGTTATTGATGCTGTTTCTAGTACCGATTACATACTATTACTTTCTATGTATTTAGTTTTTTTACATAATACCTTGTTTTACATTATTTTCTATTTCTCTTTATAAAAATGTTTTTAATCTTTATTACTTATTTCAATAGACGAAACAAGATAAAAAAAATATGTCTAATCAACTCCAAGCAAATACCGCTGATTAATAACATATTTTCAGGTAGATAATATCTAGGGATATTATCTTATTTAATCATTTCATTTAATTTAGTATCTTTTTTAAAGACACTAACTTTTATTTTAGGACGCTGTCCGATTATATTATCTATAAAACCTTTTTTGTCCTTTGGTGACACAACTACTGTTTTATCCTTACTATGAACAATTTCCA
>JBAYAL010000189.1:0-4292 GCA_041669825.1 Eubacteriales bacterium
ATTTTTTCTTCATCATCAACAATTAATATTTTATACATTTTTACTCATCTCACTTATCTAGTGTATTATGATATATTACCATTATAGTGTGATTTCTATGTGAATAAAATTAAAATCTCAAGAAACACAATAATTTCAACAAATTAAAGGTATCAAAAGAGAAAATACATTACAGATATTTGCATTACAGAAATTATATGTTAAAAAAATTATCAAATACCTACTAACTCAGTAGAATTTCGTTGTTTTAGATATTCTAATTTTAACCCACAAAAACGAATTAAATTTTAATTAAAATAGGTTGGCAATAGCTATTATATTTTTAATTGTATAGAATTTTTTTTTAATATAAAGAGTAATATTTAATAAAATCAGGTGCATAATAAAGACATAGAAAGAGAGGATACAATCCTCTCTTTCTTTATTCGTGCGTATTTACAACGTATTTTGCTCTGGCAGGGGATGCAGGAGTTGAACCCGCATTAGCGGTTTTGGAGACCGCTGCTCTACCATTAAACTAATCCCCTACATATAAATAAATTTAACAACAAAAAGTATTATATCTAAATATGCAATTAGTGTCAATGAAAAAACTTAGATATTGTAATAATTTATTTTTATAATTTGAAGGATTTCCATGCATTTAGGAGAATAAAATATAAATATAGATTATTTTGAAGAGAAGGTAGAAGTTTATTGAAAGCAGATTTGCATATACACTCATTTGAATCAGATGGAACTTTTTCTGTTGAAGAAATATTATCTTTAGCTGAAAAAGCTGGAGTAAATACTATTGCAATTACTGATCATGAAACAGTAGTTGGTGTAACAAAGGCACAAAAAATTGCAGATAAATATGGGATAACAGTTATTCCTGGAGTAGAATTTCATACAAGCTATAAGAATGAAGAAATTCATTTATTAGGTTATTTTAAACACGTAAATAGTGATTATCTTTTGGAAAGAATGAAACATTTTCGTACGAAGAGAACTGAAGTAACGAAAAAAATGCTTAACAAGCTAAATTCATGTGGCTTAGAACTTACGTGGGAAGAAGTTTTAGAAACCGCAAGCAATGGAGGAATTGTCTGTAAAGCTCATATAATATATGCTATCCAGCAAAAATATCAAAAAACTAAAAAATTAAATTTACAAAAAATATCTTCATGGTTTAGTCCAGGAGAAATTGCGTATGTTCCTTACTTGGAAAACCCGTTTAACGACGCAGTTAATATGATTTTTAAAGCCGGAGGAATCCCAGTCTTGGCCCATCCTGGTTTAATAAACAATCCATCCATCATAAAAGACTTATTATCTTATAGACCCATAGGCGTAGAAGTTTATTATGGGTATTGGAGTAACCGTGAAAGACAGACTTTACATTTCCAAGATATTTATAAATCATATGGAATCTTGGCTACAGGTGGTAGTGATTTTCATGGTGACTATAGTAAATATCAAATTGGGGAAATAGAAATACCAAGCAGCTGTATTATTGAATTATTAGATTACCTTGATTTGTGCGAAAAGAGATGATACTTTATTTAAAGATTGGCTCTTAGTTTTCTAGCCTGATTATTACGTTAACTCTTAGCATTATTACCCTTGCTCTAATTGTAGGTTTGAGTCATTTTGAAATGATTTGTTTTACTGTTAAAACAATGACTAACGTCGGTTAGGAAGATATTATTATCCATTCTACTTGTGAAAGTGTATTTTTAATTATATTAATGCTTTGTGGAATTGCTGTAATTCTCTATCTCTTTGATCTTATAATAGCATTTATAATGGAAGGGCAACTTTTATATATACATAGGAGAAATAAGATGAATAGACAAAATGAGAAATTAAATATTTTTTATAAAAAAAAGAATGCGAATAAGTTTACTACTATGCTAAACAAATACAAAGAGGTGTTATCCGATGAATAAAAAAAATTTAATATTAAAGGGTATTATGCTTTTTTATTTGGTATTTTTAATTGTATGTTTATGCGGTATGTGTGGGAAATTCACTTACGCCTGCATGCTATGGTCTATGTTTGAAGGCATGATGGGCTCTTATATTATGATACTTCCATTGATATGTCTACTTTTCATAATATCTCTTTCTGTTTTATTAAGATTTACTCCAGTAAATGTAGATTCTTTTCGAAAAGATACTGTTTCTGTTAATGGGGAGAAAAAGAAAAATTTTCAGAACGCAAGTATTCGTCAAAGAAGTAAACCTAAAAAAGCAAAGCATAATTCTTTTATACAGGGCCATTCTAAAATTAATTCTGACAAAGAAAATATTAGTGATTTATCTATGGAAGAATTACAATACACCCAAACATTAACTAAAACTCCAAACGATTTCGATGATTATTTTAATAACAAAATATATATTATTAGTGATCCCTCTAAAACAAAAGAGAAAATAGTTAATAATAATGTTGAGGGTGAAGATTTTAATACATATTTTGGAGAGGGTCAAAACAGTATAAAAATAATGTCTGAAACTAGAAAAAGCAATGGATTTGATCACTATTTCCATTCTAACAAATAAGATTCTAAGTATAAGTATATTTTTAATCAAAAAGTTTGTAAAGGATAATTATTATGAATTATGATGTAGTAGCATGGTTGATACCTTTAGACGATGGGCTTAAAAAAAATCATATACAAAAAATCATTGAAATGTTACCTGATGCAGACATTCTTCCTTTTGAAATACATGAAAATAATTCTTCAGTATATGGTTTTGCAACGATAGAAGTAGCAGAGGAAGAAAATGGTCTAGAGTCTATTATTGATTTACTTACTCCTGTAATAGAGGATTGGACAAATGAATCTTCGGATTATACTCATACATTATCTAGTGGAAAAAAAGTATATATGGGTTGTGATTGCAGAACAATTATAGTTGAGATAACAAAAAATAATAAATAAGAAATGTGGTCAGTTAAATAATCGTATATAATATTAATATAAGTTAAAATGTAATTAAGAATTTAAAAAAATAATATCATTATCCGCTCAGCTTTTAGGAAGACTTTACCATTAGTATCTTTCTCCTAGAGGCTGGGTTTTTTTGTGCAATTGATCTTTAATACCTATTAGCAAATATTTAGAATATATTATATTTCAAGGATAATAGTGGAATAATAATAGAAAAATCTTTGTAAAAAGTAGAATTTTGGTTAATATAACTGGACATAATGAAACATGGATGCAAAAATATGTTAATTTGGAGATGAAAGATGAAGGCTATAACTGATTTTAGTAATGATTTTTTAAATAATAAGGATAAGAATATCCAAAAGTTCGCGTTTGAAATTTCCCAATATCATAACTATTTAGGTTATAAAAATAGAGGAAAGAGTTTATTACCATCTATTAAATCTATGAGTACCTTTGTTAAGGAAGCATACTCACAAATAAACACTTATTATCATAATACTGGAGATGTTATTCCTGCTGCTGAATGGTATTTAGATAATTATTATATTATTAATGATTTAATTAATGATTTGTTAACAGATTTACAAAAACAATACGAAAACAAGCTATTATATTTTGTTGGTGGTGAGGATGCTGACAATCCTCGTATTTATATAGTCATTTCCCAATTTATGAATTTCCTCAATAATGAAATAAATCAGGAAAAATTACAAAGTTTTATTGTTGATTATCAAACTCAGGCCCCTTTATCATCAGCTGAAATATGGTCGATACCGATTATGATAAAAATCATCATTCTTGAAAAGATAACAGATTTGGTGGAAAGGATACTGTATATTCAAAAAGAGAGAGACTATGCAGATAAATGGATAGAGGCAATTTTAGGTGAAGATAACGAATTTAATCTTACTTTTAATACTAATACTCTTAATGAAAAAAAAGATTATTCATCAGTATTTATAGAAAGAGTTGCTACTAAGCTTAAGGATTATGGTCCTGAAACTAAACTATTGTTAAATTGGCTTGATAATATTGCTAGCAGACAACATAATACTACCGAGAAAATTATCAATACAGAGCAGTACTATTTGTCTTTAAATGGGGTACAGACTGGAAATTTTATATCTGCAATAAAACAAGTGAATTCACAAAATTGGTCTAATTTTTTTGAAAGTGTAAGTTTAATTCAAAAAGTATTAGAAACTGATTCTGCTCAAATTTATAGAAAAATGGATTTCGAATCAAGAGATAAATACAGACATCAAATTGAGAAACTAGCAAAGAGATTCAAGGTTTCGGAACTTATTGTTGCGAGAACTGTACTCAAATTAGCCAATAGTTACACTGAAC
>JBAYAL010000190.1:0-4291 GCA_041669825.1 Eubacteriales bacterium
ATGAAAAATCAAGTGGGGAATATATGTCTGTAAAAGGAAACTTTATATTTAAAACCCTTCCTAAAGATCAGGTGCCATATATTATTTTTAGAAAAAAGGGAGATACTGACTGGGTAAAACAAAATCTGACTAAAGTAGGAGCTTTATCATTTGAAACAGATATTGTTATTTCACCATTTTATGAATATGAATATCAGATTATTTCCTCAGATGAAGAAACAGAAATTGCTAGTGCGATGGGATATATTCCTTATAACATCTATGGATTGCCAAAATGGAAAACAGAAATTCAAACTAGCACTGCCTCAGGTTTTGAAAGTGTAGAGTTTAATATATATATATATATGGATGTGAATTCTCCCTTGGAAGAGATGCAACCTGAAAAAGCAAGCCTAGTTGTGGGAACAGATAAAGGAATAACGCAGGTATACTCTTTTAAAGATGGTTCAGATAAATCCGAAGGTTTATGGAATTTGAAATGGACACTTTCTTCTGCTTCTGTAATTGATATGCTTGATGCAAATGTTGAAGTAGAATATAAAAATGGTTTAAAACGAACCGAGAAAGTAGAGTTGTTTAAAGAGCGTGTTTTATATGAATTTAATAAAAAAGATAATGTGGTTACTGACAAGAGTGAAAAGTAATATTAATATAAAACTCAGTCCACTATTTATGGACTGAGTTTTATATTAATGAAATAACCTTGTGTTGTTCGAAGTAATATCAAATTCATAGTTTGAAGTAGTATTATTAATGTTTTGGGTTGAGGGAAGATTTGATCCTGGTTGGTAATTATAGTTGGTATATTTATTTGAGTTTAGTAAATTGTTTCTTTGGTTAAGGTTAAACTTGAATTTTTTATCTCTAGTTTTTTTAGCTTTTTTCTTCTGTTTGGAGTTTAGGACAGGAATGGTTTGAGAATTGTCCTGTAATTTTTTGCTGACGTCCGTATCTTTATTGTATTTAGGGGAAAGGTTGATTTTATTTTTATCAGCAGAAGATTGGTTGAGCTTCATGTTAGAAGTAATTTTATTGGCAAGAGGGTATCCTATTTTTTTAATAAGAAGTGAACCTGTTCTACGAGCAAGTGGAATGCCTACTCTTCTTGCAAGTGGGAGGCCTACTTTTTTAGCTAAAGGAATTCCAACTTTTTCGGTAAGGATTGGACTAATTCTTTTTGTGAGATGCGGACCAAGTTGCCTCATTAATATAGGACCGAATTTTTTTAAGAGTTGTGAACCTTGTATTGCAAGTTGAGGATTCATTGGGGCACCTCCTTTATTCTTTATTTATGGAATTAATTACCATACAATAAATAATATGCATTGCCTATTTGAAAGGTGTTGAATTAATAAGCGTTTCTGTATATTTGTTCAATTTCAGATATTAATGGCATTCTGGGGTTTGTTGTTATTGTTTGATCTTGATATGCTTCTAAAGAAAGATTTTTTATGCTTGATTCAAAATGTTGTTGATTTACTCCGGCTTCTGATAAGGAAAGAGGAAGGTTTAAATTTGTAAGTAGCTGTATTACTGCACCTATAAGTTTTGCTACCCCTTCCTTAGTATTATTAAAATTAAGATTAAGGGCTTCTGCTATATGAGCGTATTTCTCATGGGCAATATAATGTTTGTATTTTGGAAAAATGGTAATTTTGTTAGGAACTGAGCTGTTGTATTTAATTACATGGGGTAGAAGTATGGCGTTTGCTCTCCCATGTGAAACATTGAATGCTCCTCCCAACTTATGGGCTAGGGCATGATTCAATCCTAGAAAGGTATTGGTGAAGGCCATTCCAGCGATACAGGATGCATTGTGCATTTTCTCCCTGGCTTCTCTATCTTGTCCGTTAGTGTATGCTCTGGGGAGGTAAGAAAAAACTAGCTGTATTGCTTTTATGGCTAGGGCATCGCTGTAATCTGATGCCATTATTGAGACATAAGCTTCTAGGGCATGGGTGAGGACATCAATTCCAGTGTCTGCAGTAACGTTGGCAGGAATACTTAAGGTGAAACTGGGATCTATAATAGCTACATCTGGTGTTAATTCGTAATCTGCTAAGGGATATTTAACGTTTCTTTGTTTATCTGTTATTACGGCAAAGGAAGTAACTTCTGAACCTGTTCCTGAAGTGGTTGGAATTGCTACGAATTTAGCTTTATGGGAAAAAGTGGGTATTTTATAGATCCTTTTGCGTATATCCATAAATTTATAAGTTAGGGCTTCAAAATCTATTTCGGGGTGTTCGTAGAACATCCACATGGCTTTTGCGGCATCAATTGGGGAACCACCTCCAAGGGCTATTATTACATCAGGTTTGAATGAATTAATCACTCTTAATCCTTTATAAACAGTTTCTAGGGAGGGGTCTGGCTCAACTTCCGCAAATATTTCGCTGTGAACGTACTGAGTCCTTTTGCGTAGATAGTATAGTATTTTATCCACATATCCGCTTTTAAGCATTATTTTATCGGTAACTATGATGGCACGATTTATATCCGGCATTTTTTCAAGGTATTTTGTTGAACCATATTCAAAATAAATTTTGTCTGGTATTTTAAACCACTGCATGCTAACTGTCCTTTTAGCCAGCCTTTTCTTATTTAATAGATTTACTGCTGTTATGTTAGATGTTGTGGAATTATGACCAAATGAGCCGCAACCTAAGGTAAGGGATGGTATGTTAGCATTATACAAGTCGCCGATAGCTCCTTGTGAAGAAGGAGAATTTACAATTATTCTTCCTGTTTTAAGAATGTTTGAAAATTTTTCTATTACTTTACTATCATTAGAGTGAATGACAGAAGAGTGTCCTAATCCACCATAACGAACAAGTCTATCAGCTAGTTCGATACCTTCCACGTATCCGGAAACCCTATATAAGGCAAGAATTGGACTTAATTTTTCTTGGGATAGAGGATACTCTTTTCCCACTCCTTCAAGTTCAGCAATAAGAATCTTTGTGTCTTGGTCAACAATTATTCCGGCAAGTTTAGCTATTTCTGAGGCTTTTTTTCCGACTATGGCCGAGTTGATTGTTCCAGAGTCAGGTGAGATAATTGCTTTTTCAACTTTTCCTATTTCTTCCTCATCAAGGAAATAACATTTTAATTCTTTCATATATTTAATGGCTTTTTCTGCAATGCAAGCATCAAGGATAAGGGCTTGTTCCGAAGCACAAATCATACCGTTGTCAAAAGTTTTAGAAATAATAATATCTGTAATTGCCGTTTTAATTTCAGCTGTTTTTTCAATATAGCAGGGAACATTTCCAGGGCCAACGCCTAAAGCTGGTTTTCCTGCTGAATAGGCTGCTTTTACCATTGCCGAGCCGCCAGTGGCTAGTATTAAGGAAATTTTCCTGTGATTCATTAAGCGGTGGGTGTTCTCGAGAGATGGTTCTTCAACCCATTGAATACAATGTTCTGGGGCGCCAGCTTCAATTGCAGCATCTCTAACAATTCTGGCAGCTTCGGAACTGCATTTCTGAGATGCGGGGTGAAAGGCAAAAATAATTGGATTCCTAGTTTTTACGGCAATTATGGCTTTAAAAAGAGTTGTAGAAGTGGGATTGGTTACAGGGGTAATTCCTGCTATTATTCCAACTGGTTCAGCAATTTCTTCATAATTTTCATATTCGTTTTCTTCTATGATTCCTACTGTTTTTTCATATTTAATGCTGTGATAGATGTATTCAGTAGCAAAAATGTTTTTAATTACTTTGTCTTCTACTATTCCTCTTTGTGTTTCCTCAACAGCAAGTTGAGCTAGATATAGTTGTTTCTCTAATCCGGCTAGGGACATTTTTTTGACAATGTTATCTATTTGTAACTGATTCATGTGCATATAATTTCTTAAGGATTCTTCTGCATTTGAAATTAAACAATCAAAATTATAAGGAACCGTATTTTCCATAAATGAACCTCCATTTTGTTAAATGCGAGCATTATTTGTTCAGAAATAATTTATTTTTTTCATTTTATAAGTGATGATTATTTTTTATATTTATAGTATGGTAAACAATGCGTCTTTTTATTATTAGATTGATAGATAAGTTCTTCTTTGATTTAGCAAAATCTAAGTAAAAGATTATTGTATTATAAAGTAATTCTTGTAAACAATTTAAAAAAATATTTGTAAAAAGTAAAAAGTAATAATGTTTTAGAATTATTCGAATTTAGTTTATAAAACTACCGTAAGAACAAAATTACTATAAATTGTTAGATTTTTCGCAGAAGGATTCATAGTGATTATATATTGACAGGATGGTGATAGCATAAATGAAAAAAA
>JBAYAL010000191.1:0-4284 GCA_041669825.1 Eubacteriales bacterium
AGATTGGACTGGCTCCAATATGGAAAAGATAGCTGAAAGGGCATTATTATTTGATTTTTATGGTCCTCTTCTAACGCAAAAACAAAGTATGATTTGGGATTTGAATTATCAAGAAGATTATTCGCTGTCTGAAATTGCTGTAGAAGAAGGTATAAGCAGACAGGCTGTATATGATATTTTGAAAAGAACTGAAAAAATACTTCAGGATTATGAAAATAAACTAAAGTTAATTGAAAAATTTATAATTGAAAGAGATAAACTTGCTAGTATAGAAAAAATGCTTGTTAATGTACAGAAAGTAGATTTTATAAATGAAGAAGCCTGGGCGCGACAGGTAAAGAATAATTTGAAAATTAGACAAATAATATCTGGAACAATTGATTGAGATTGGGTAAGGAAACTGTTCTCAGGGAAGGAAGTTGAAACTGAGCTATGGCGATGTTTGAAGGATTAAGCAATAAACTGCAGGAAACATTTAAAAAACTGAGGGGTAAGGGAAAGCTTACAGAAGAAGACGTAAAAGTTGCTATGCGTGAAGTACGTGTTGCACTTTTGGAGGCTGACGTAAACTTTAAGATTGTCAAAGATTTCGTTGCGCAGGTAAGAGAGAGAGCGATAGGGCAGGGAGTCTTGGATTCTCTCACGCCAGGGCAGCAGGTTATTAAAATAGTTCATGAAGAAATGATTTCTCTTATGGGTGGAGCAGAAAGTAAAATAGAAATTTCTTCAAAACCTCCTACAGTTGTTATGTTAGTTGGCCTACAGGGTGCTGGTAAAACAACCCATGGGGCAAAAATAGCAAATATGATAAAAAAACAAGGTAAACACCCTCTTTTGGTTGCCTGTGATATTTATAGGCCAGCGGCGATAAAACAGTTACAGGTGTTAGGTGAACAAATTAGCGTACCTGTATTTTCGCTAGGACAGGATTCGCCTGTCAAAATTGCCTTAGAAAGTATGGAATATGCCCATAAAAATGGTAATGATGTACTTATTATTGATACTGCAGGAAGACTGCATATTAACGAAGAGTTGATGGATGAACTTGCAAATATAAAGAAGGCAGTTCAGCCCCATGAAATAATGCTGGTAGTTGATGCTATGACAGGACAGGATGCTGTTAACGTAGCTGGGGCGTTCCACGAACAATTGGGTTTGACAGGAGTTATTCTTTCCAAATTGGATGGTGATACTCGAGGTGGTGCAGCTTTGTCTGTTAAGGCTGTAACTGGTTGCCCAATTAAATTTGCAGGTATGGGAGAAAAAATCGATGACTTAGAAATTTTTTATCCTGAGCGCATGGCGTCTAGAATTTTGGGTATGGGCGATGTTCTTACACTTATAGAAAAAGCTCAGGGTGCATTTGATGAAAAAAAAGCTAAAGAGATGGAAGAAAAGATTCGTAATCAAGAGCTTAACTTGGAAGATTTCCTTGATCAATTAAGACAGCTTAAGAAGATGGGTCCCCTTTCTTCAGTTTTAGAAATGATTCCTGGGGTAGGCAAACAGCTAAAAGGCGCAGAAATAGATGAAAAAGAGTTTAATAAATCAGAAGTTATAATTCTTTCAATGACGACTGAAGAGAGAAGGAAACCCTCGCTGATTAAAGATTCTCGTAAAAAAAGAATTGCTAAAGGAAGCGGTACTACAGTCCAGGATGTTGGAAGACTATTAAAACAATACGAGCAAACCAAGAAAATGATGAAACAGTTTTCGGGAATGCCTGGTATGGGAGGAAAGACATCTAATGTAACTCCTTCTAAAAATAAAAAAGGTAAAAAAGGAAAAAAGGGTAAAAAGGTGAAGAAAGCATTTCCTAAACTCCCATTTCCTTTTTAATAAAAGTTGATTGAAATCAAATTTAGGAGGTGAAAATATATGTCTACGAAAATTCGTTTGCGTCGTATGGGTGCAAAGAAAAATCCTTTTTATCGTTTAATAGTATGTGATTCATCATCACGTCGCGATTGTAAAGCTATTGAAGAAATTGGTTATTATGATCCAACAACAAAACCTCATGAAGTAAAAATTGATGAAATAAGGGTTTTGGAATGGCTGAACAAGGGAGCTCTGCCTTCAGATACAGCTAAATCTTTGCTTAAGAAGGCTGGAATAATGGAGAAATTTCATCAGTCAAAAAACTAGTGATAAATGGGGGTGACTCCTGTGAAGGAAGTTGTAGAAGTACTGGCCAAGGCTTTAGTGGATAATCCTGACCAGGTGATTGTTACTCAGTCAGACACTGAGAGGACTGTTCATCTTCAGTTAACTGTTGCACCTGAAGATATGGGCAAAGTTATCGGAAAACAGGGTAAAATAGCTAATGCTATTAGGACTGTGGTTAAAGCAGCTGCTGTCAAAGATGGACGGAGAGTCATAGTAGACATCGATCAATAATTACTAGAAAGGGCGTATGCCCTTTTTGACTTTAGGGAAACTTTCTATTAGGGAATAATATAGGGAGATAATGAAAAATGGAAAGCGTTCTTATAGGTGAAGTGCTGAAACCTCAGGGGTTTAAAGGTGAATTAAAGATTTATCCTTATACTAATGATGTGAATAGGTTCAAAAACCTGAGTGAAGTTATTTTGACAGATGGTAAAATAAGTGTTGTATTTAAGGTGGAAAATGTTCACGTAGATATTAAAGAAATTGTTTTTCTGAAACTAGAGGGAATTGATACTAAAGAAGAGTGCGAAAAATATAGGAAATACGAAGTAAGGGTTAAGCTGGAAGATGTGCCCCCGCTCAAAGATAGATGGTATTATTTTGAGCTGGAGGGTATGCAAGTATTTGAAAATGATGTTTTACTCGGTACCCTGACTAAAATACTGGAAACAGGTGCAAATGATGTATACATTGTTGAAGGAGAAAAGGGACTTATTTGTGTTCCTGCTTTGAAATCAGTAGTAAAAAAGGTGGACGTGCTTAGTAAAAGAATGGATGTTGTTCTTCCTCTTGGTCTTTTGGATGATTAAATTTTTCCTGCAGGAGAAGGTGTAAATATGAAGTTTATAGTATTGACCTTATTTCCAGAAATGTTTGCACCTGTAAGAGAGAGCATTTTAAAAAGAGGACAAAATTCTGGTGCTATAGATATTAATTTAGTTAATTTTAGAGACTATGCCCTAAGTAAACATAAGAATGTCGATGATATTCCTTATGGAGGCGGAGTGGGTATGGTCTTAAAACCTGAACCTATTTTCACTGCCTTACGTGACCTTCCTCCAACTGAAGGAAATAGAAAAATAATTCTTCTTTCTCCACAGGGAAGGGTGTTTAATCAACAGATTGCAGTTGATTATTCTTGCGTTGATGAGCTTACTCTGATATGTGGACACTATGAAGGTTTTGATGAAAGAATCCGAAATCTTGCTGATGATGAAATTTCCATTGGAGATTATGTTTTAACCGGAGGTGAACTTGCAGCTATGGTTGTTATTGATGCTGTTGCAAGACATGTTCCGGGAGTTCTGGGGAGAGATAGTTCAGCAGATGATGATTCCCATAGCCAAGGGCTGCTTGAGTATCCTCAATATACTCGTCCTTATGAATTTGAGGGGATGAGGGTCCCTGAAGTTCTTATTTCAGGTCATCATTTAAAGATAGATATGTGGCGTAGAAAAGAAGCAATAAAAAAAACGTTTTTGCGCAGGCCGGATTTATTTAGCGTACTTGAATTCACATCTGCTGACTATATTTTATTGGAAGAACTTGCTATAGATTATCCTGAAATTAATAAATTTAGGGTAAAGTGGGAACATTTGAAACCTTTACAAAAACGAAGAAAAAATAATAAGTCTTCTAATAAGGCTTCTGATGTATAACAAACTAATAAAAAACCAAATACTTTTTATAAAGGTATTGTTTTTGGAGGAAGATTGGAATGGGTGATTTATACGTGGCGTTGATTCATGCGCCTGTATATAATAAAAATAGAGAAGTAGTGGCAACATCAATAACAAATCTTGATATTCATGATATTGCTAGGTGTTCAGCAACATTTGGGGTTAAAAGATATTATATAGTACATCCAGCAGAAGCACAGCAAAATCTCGCTAAAAGAATAATGGGATTTTGGCAGGAAGGATTTGGAAAGGAATATAATCCGGATAGAAATGAAGCTTTTTCCAGAGTTAGTCTTGTTTCAAGCCTGGAAGAGGCTATAGAGAATAGCAAAGAAGAACAGGGGAACAACAAACTGTTTACCGTTGCAACTGGCGCGAAATTGTATCCCAATACTATTGAATATTCAAATCTTAGGAAAACTCTTGCAGAAAGTGA
>JBAYAL010000192.1:0-4279 GCA_041669825.1 Eubacteriales bacterium
AAGAGTTCTATAAAATCGCCCTTAAAATCCTGTACAAATGGCTGAACCGAAGGAGCCAAAGAAAAAGCTTCAACTGGAAAGAATTTGAAACAAAAATGAAATGGTATGGGTTAATAAAGCCGAGAATTACCGAAAAGCCAAATAATCAGCTACAGATAGAATGGAAAGAAAAATGTTTTGCTTAAATATGGAAGCGAATATACCTGAAGAGCCCGGTGCGGTAGTTTCGCACGCCGGGATTCTGCGCGGGGTGCGTTGGGTAACCGGCGCTTCTACCGTGACTGTAAAATGCCATGCAAAAACACCGCACGTTCTGTGCAGATAAGGTGAAGATTGAACATTTATGTATAAGATAACTTGGAGGAGTATGTATTGAGTAAAAAAGTGAGATTTTCTTTAATTAGTATTGTAATAATATTAGCAGTGATACTAACAGGTTTGATATTTCTTATGGGGATTAGAGGAGAATTTAAAATTTATTTGAGTGAGAATTATCCTCAGTCAGATTTTACAGTTGGGTTTACTAAAATTGATCCTATATATGGATATTTTTATGCGAGTGTAACTTGCATGGATGATGATGTGATTTTTTCTATTTCAAAAAGTTTTAATACGCAGAAAATTAATGATAATTTTCTAGAATCAAAGAATAAAATTCAATATAATTCTAAAATAAAAGAAATATTTGAAAGCAGTACTATAAAAAATGAAATTAAAGCGGTGACAGGAGGAGGTAAGAGTCTGTTTGGAACTGGATATTTTTATGATGAAATATATGTTCATATATTGGATAACGTAGATGCAATTCCGGTTGCTGGAAAGGTTTTAACAGTTTTAAAAGAAAACAAGATACATGCTGAAACAATTATTATTACATATGAAAAAGAAAAGCATGTTTATGAAATAGTATTATCTTCAGATGATTATGGGTTGACCAATAAGGAAATTGAATCTAAGGTGCAAAAAATAAAATAAATAGGTTGTAAGTGAAGGTTATGGCAACGACCAGTTAAGGGTTCAATTTCCATGGTGAGTTCTGTATATTAACTATAAAAATGTTTGAATTTATGGCGGTTTTGATAAGTAGTTCGTTGCAGGTATATTATACTGGTGTTGAAAGGCTTAAATATAATAATTAGGTAATGGAAAAACGAAAGGAAATAAGTAATGGTTGATTGGTTAAATGATAATCAGGGTTTTGTCAGGAGTGTTTTGACCTTAGTGTATGTAGTAGCAACGATAGTAATAGTGATATATAACCGAAAATCAATTCGAGGATTGTAAAGGACGAGAGAGGAAGAGAGTAGGCCATACATATTTGCATATCTACATAAAGATCTCTGCGATATTTGTTTTTATTTTAGAGTGAAGAATTTTGGAAAGACTAGTGATAAAATAGAAAGCATTCATATTCAAGAAAAGGTAAAAATGATTTAGGCCGCGCTGTCCTGGCGCAGACGAAATGGAATTTGAAGTATTTCTTCGTAGTAGTGAGATAATTTGTATTGAGAATCATTTTTATATAATCGGAGGTAAGGTATCTTGAAAGCAGGCGACACAAAATACAAAATTCTATGGGGGATTGGTTCGCTAGGATGCTTTGGCTTATCATATTGGTTGTGCAGGTTCGCCTTTTTTGAGATGCATGGCATGAAACAGTGGCCAAATATGTTGGCTATGGTTGGCCTGATTATAATAGTTATTGCATCCATTATTGGAAAACGGAGACTTTCGGTAGCAACTGTTGCAGGTTATATTGGTGGATTTGTTATTGCTATGATATTTAACACTGATGGCATAGAACTAGGAGGGGGAAGAACAAATAATGCTTGGATAATATGGGGATGTGTACTTATCCTGTCAGTAATAGTAGGGCTTTTCCTGGAAAAGGAGAGCCTAGTTGTAAGTTTTGTTACTATATTCATAGTCCTATGTGGATTGACAGTATCGCTTTTTATTCAAATATTTAAACAGTTTACTGTAGTGATAATTCTTGTACCAATTATAATGATTTTAGTATTGGTATCAATTTTAGGCTACGTAAAGAAAAGCGAGTAAAAAGAAATAATATAATTTGAAACTAATGAACATCAGCTCAATAGTTTATATGACGCATTCATCTCATTTGAAGACACAATACGTCGTAGAATAGTTCATTCCTAAAATATGGGATAATATGCACGTAATAACCAGACTTCGACAACGGCGAATCGTTAGGTAAAAGCTTTATTTATGACATTTTTTTGGAGATGATATATAAAAAGTAAATTTTGGTGATATACTATCATAAGAATTGGTTGGCCTGAATCGGCCATTCTCGATTTAGAGGGCATAAAAGAATTTATTTAACGAGAATCAGAATACTATGCTCTAGAATTTACGGGTAGAATTATTGAGGTTAAAATTCAAAGATTATAATGAATTGGAGGAATTGATATGAAAGATGATGCTGAAATGAAAGGATTAGAAAAACTAGCGGTATTATGGACCTCTGCAGATCGTGAAGTAGCATTAAAGGTTGCATTTATGTATACCAATAATTCTAAAAAACGAGACTGGTGGGATGCTGTTAGGTTGATTGTATGGGGACCATCGGCGCAACTACTTGCAATGGACGAAGAACTTCAACTTTATATAAAAGAGATGTTGGATAATGGAGTTGAAATAGTCGCATGTAAAGTGTGCGCAGATATGTATGGTGTGAGTGAGAAATTAGGTAATTTGGGAATAGAAGTAATACACATGGGGAAGCATCTTACACAAATGTTAAAGTCTGATTGGAAGGTCATAACAGTATAGTGTATAAGGGCTCTCCCTTCAAGCGGACTCTGGTTCCGCGGGGTAATGTCCATCACATAGCTTATTAGAGATTTATGATGGTTTTAAACACAGAAAAAGCAAAAGATAAAAATCAATGACTTAATAAAAAATAATAAATCAATTTTACGTACTGAACATCATGAATCTCATGTTGTACTAAACAGATACCAAACGGCAATTTGCTTATGGGAATTTAATCTTTCTTATTTAGGCAAAATATTTTAAAATAAGAATACTGTTACAATAGGGACAGGTTCTAGTTTTTTAGGTATTTTGCCCTTTGTTTTGGGTGGTTTGCTTCCAGTAAGGATCATACATTTTAAAAGTTTGGTCAAAATATTTCCACTGCAAAGCAAACCATAATAGTGGATCTTAACAAATACATTTGGGAGTACGTGTTGAAGATAGTCTTTCCAGGAAAAACGAACAGATTTACCGTCAAATGATTTAATTCTAGAATTGTTGCTTGCAACTCTGTGAGAATACTGACCAAGGTATTTAATAACATGTTCGGGAGATTTAAATGGTTTTTTGCAAAAAGCAACCCAGTTCATATTGTATAAATCATTTTATAAAAAGCCACCGCGTAGCGGTTTAGTACAACAAGCGGTTCCAGAAACTTAGAATAGATAAATGTAGTATGATGTTTTTGAACTGCCAGAACGTTAGGCAAAGGACTATGTGGGAGACGGTGTATTCATGCGCGGATTGAAAAAGGACGAATAAATGATTGAATTATTGTAAATCCGTTAGAAATAGCTAAGGATAAAAATTGATTTCAGTTCCTCTGTAATTGAAATGTAAAAATGTTTTGACATTTATCCTGATGGTAGGTATAATTCAAAATGTAAAAAACATTTGACATTGAGGAGGATATATATGAAAAAAATGGACGAAATGGAAAAAGTGATTACATTGAAGTCTATACGAGTATCTTGGATTTTAATTGCTATGTTTCTTTTTGGATGGGGAATAAAAAATTACATTGATGGATTTGGACAAACGCTACCGATGGAACTGTTTAGTTTCCAAGTTGTAATTGTTTTAATCTCTAAATATATTTATATGATGAAGGTTGATGATAAGGATAGTAAGGGAAATTTAATTAAACCAATTATAGTCACTTTATTCCTTCTTTTACTGGGTTGCATTATTTATTATTTTATGATTGGTTTTTAACATGAAGAATAATATCAAAGAATTACGAAAATTAAAAAGTATAAGACAAGAAGATCTCGCTATCTTAGTTGATGTAACAAGGCAAACAATTAATGCAATAGAGAATAACAAATATGATCCGACACTTGAACTTTCAATGAAGCTTGCAAAAATTTTTGATAAACATGTTGATGAAATTTTCACTTTGGACAACTAAAAAAAAGGAGCAATATGTTATACTATCTCTAACAAGGTATGGTCTTACTCTGAAGCATGATCTATTATAAGTGACAGACCATTG